>CAZWTM010000065.1:0-14673 GCA_964637385.1 uncultured Peptococcaceae bacterium | reverse complement strand
CTCCCAAATGAATAATTTCGTCTACGGCTCCTGGGTTTTTGGGATCAACAATGTGGGGTGCAGTACCGTCAATTAAAGCCACATTTAAGGCGGGAATCACCACACCATCCAGGGAACCGTTGTCCGAGGAACAGCAGTGAAATTCCACATCAAAACCCTTTTCCAGCAGCGCTTCACCAATGTTTTTCATCATCGTAGACTTGCCTACTCCAGGACCTCCTTTAATCACAAAAATCCGCCTGGCATCGGGCTTAATGATGTGGTCATAGAAAGAATAAAAACCTACAGAAGTATTGTTGCCCGGGAAAACCTTCTTCACTTTTCCTTTTGCCATTACCCTTTCCTCCTTTACTTAATCTGCCAAAAGCCTTCCATTTATCAAAAAAAATGCCTCCCGCCACATACTTTAATTAGTATGCAACAGGAAGCCATTTGGTCACTTTCCCAAATAAAAACATTTCACTCCCACTACAATTTTGTAAGCAACTTTTGTAAATCAAGCAGCGGCCACGAAATGGTCTGATCCTAATAATATTATTACAAAATTATTACAAATAATAACACAATAAATGACGCACCCGTTTTGGTCTTTTCTAAGTAATAATCTTGTGCAATATATGACAGTAAACAAATCCTCTGGAGTTATATGATCTTGCTATCAGTCCATCTTTCACTACAGAGTCACTCCTTCCAATCTGTTACTCACATATTTCACAGCAAAAACAAAAGAACCATCCTGCCACAAGCAAAATGGTTCTGAAGAAGAGCTAGATTGCTACCTACTTAATACGTTTAAGAATATACTCATCATGGGTACTTACCTTTTCCTCGATCCTATTAAGTTGCTCTGTATGGAGCTTAAATCCGTCAAACAAAACGGATAATTTCTCTCCGTGTTCTTTTTCAATGCGTACAACCGTCTTACGCAAATCTGTTACTTCCTGGCGCAGATCCGTGACTTCCTGGCGTAAATCTTTCATCTCAAGACGGACTTCTGTAACGTTCTGCGTTAAATAAGCCAGGTATTCAAGAACTTTTTCCTGAAAATTTTCTCCTTTCATCCTACCCACACCCCTTGTAATGATATTATACAACAATCCTAACAGAACAGAATATACCTTTTTCATTCACTTCCCTTTCCCGGCCTCAGTTTTTCCTGGGGCCACAGTCTTAACGACAACCTATATAGTCCCGGAGCTAGAATCAAGGGGTCCGGGAGGCCTGTCCACTCTATAGTTAGATGGTTGTTCCTGCACTGTGTGTATTCATTACACTACATGAATGAAACCCCGCTTGGCAGCCAGGTTTCGTTGTCTAATAAAACACCTCCTGCCGCACAAACCCCTTGATAAATAGCGGTTCCGTCCATATAATCATTGCACCCAGGGGCAGGACAAAACTGGCTACATCTTTATTTACACCCAAATTCTCTTCCACAGATTTCATAGAGACGGGAAGGGTGGCAGAACTGCTGCAGGTGGTAAAAGCAATGAGCATGGCAGACAAAAAACCTTTTCATAGATTCACTATTTTGTAAATTTTTATTTTACTTTTTTATTTGCCTATTTTCAGTGATTTTATGTCACTTTCGCATTGGCATTGGTGCTATTTTAAACACTACTTGATTTTTAAATTACAGAGAATCTATTTTTCCTTGGTAAATGTAGTCGAAAAACAACTCACACCGGGAGGGGTTGTATATTATTATGAGGTACAATGGGATGATTTACACCAGTCAACTTATTAATCCCCTGCGCCCGGCTACCGCCAGAGCGCCAAAACCCGCAATATCATTTAAAACATCGTCCACTACCACAATGACCTTTCCGGTAAAGTAGGGGTCCTTTTTAATCAGGAGGGCAAAAGCTTCCTTGAGAATTTTCTTGCCGGCAATGACCACCGGCAAATCCCTGTGTATTTCCAGAGCCTTACTATACTTCAGACTCAATAAATCCGTTCCTAAGACCGCCCCCAGTAAAAAGTTAGCCTTTTCATTCCTGCTGTAACCGGTAAATTGATCTAATAGCCTGACCATAAAACAAACCCGGTTGAGCCCCAATCTTTCCACATAAGAAGCCCCCTCCAGTAAAAATACATCTTCCAGCTTCTCCGGGAAGGAGCTCCCCAGGGCATTGGCCAGAATAGTATTATTCGTAATTACTCCCAGCAGTTCACCGGCAAGGGTAGTGGTACTGGCTACGATGCGATTTTGCCCGTCTATCTTGATAAATTTGGTATGGGAGCCGGGCAGCACAAAGACAGCAGGCCCTTTTAACCCCAGTTGATGAATGAGGCCAAAAGTTTCCACTTCTTCTCCCCGCATAATATCCATGGCTTCACAATTGTCTAAATGCACCTGGGTGATGTTATTTTTTACACCTGGAATAAACCAGATAGGTTTTTCGCATACTTCAGGTATTGTCACAGCAAGCATAGCCTGGGCCAATTCCCCAATGCCTGCTGGGGCAAAGACATGGGGAATTTCATAAAGGCCTACATTAGAGGTTATCATGCCGGAAGCAAGGATAAGCCCAATATCGGCCCAGTCCATCCCCGCCTGAACCCTGGCCATTTCCAGGGCTTCCTTTACCCCCTGCTGCAGTTTAACCTTGCTTCCGGTAATAGCCGTATCCCGGACGCCTACTTCCACCAGAGAAGAAGCCACTACTTTGTCCTGGTACCAGACCTTGACCCTGGTGTTGGTGGTTCCCGTATCAATGGTCATGATCCCCATGACGACTCACCTCCTTAGTTCTTGGTTAGATACCTGTATCAAATGTAACACTGGAGTGATCTAACTAAACTGGATATGCAGAACGGTGCTTTTCTCCTGTTTTCTTAAAATTACTAATTATTTTCACTAGCGTTGCATAAAAAAATTTGTCAACTTACATCGCCAAGACTTGCCTTCCAACAGGGCTAGACAAAACCAATCTTTGACAGTCCAAGGGTGTTGGTAAAGAATCTTCAGCTTTTGTTTCTTTCCTAATATAGGATTGATATAATTTAATTATATTTAAGGAAATATCAAGATGGTAGAGGACGAAGAGTCCTGCTCGTGACAGACAATTTCAGGAAGGAGAATGATTATGGAAGAGGTCTTAAAAGAAATTCTTAATAAATTGGACTCAGTAGACAAAAGACTTAAATCCCTAGGACAAGGGCAACAGGAAACAAATGAGCGTATTTACCGTATTGAGCAGACCGTAGCCACAAAATATGATATTGAAACCATTTTTACCGAGCAACAAAAAGATGTTATGTCTATGCTTCATATCATTAAAAACCAATTAACCGAGCAAACTGAAACTACTAATAATCGCCTGGATAGAATGAGCATGGATATAAACTATCTAGTCCGTAAATCCGCAGAACATGAAAATGATATTCTATCTTTAAAAAGAGCTAAATAAGCAGGACCCATCATAGATTTTCATATTTCCTAATTCGGGAACCCTGTTAAGCTGTGTTTCCTCAAGATATTGCGTAATTACCTCAACTATAGCTTTTAAATCCCTCATCTTTATCCCTGCGGCTACAACATCGTACCCATAATACTTCGCTTCGGCTGGGGTAATTCCTTCCATCAGTTTGTTGTATAATATGGTTATCAAGGTATTTAAGGAGGCTACCCATGGACCGGGCCCTGTTTGTCTATAATCCATTATCAGGTGATCGCACTATCCCTACCAGGCTGGATTATCTGATAAACCGTTTTCAGCAAAACAATATTTTGCTTCAACCTTACCGCCTTACGAAAAATGAACCTGATAAGCTCCAAGACATACTGGCGGAAAATGATTTTGCCTTTTTCCTGGTTTCGGGAGGTGACGGGACCCTTAACTCCGTCCTGAATATTCTCTTGAAAAATGGTCTCAACAAACCCATAGGTTTACTTCCTTTTGGAACCTGCAACGACTTTGCCAGGAGCCTCAACCTTCCCGTCAACTTAAACGAATGCCTGAATGTCATTTTCTCCGGCAAAACCGTGGATGTAGATGCGGGCCTCATTAACGAGGAGAGATTTTTCTTCAGTACCTGTGCCGGGGGTCTCTTTGTGGATGTTTCTTTTAAAACCCATGATGAATTAAAGAAAAATTTCGGGCCCTTTGCTTACTATCTTAAGGCCTTAAGTGAAGTAGCGCATATGAAATGCTTCCCCCTTAAAATCGAAACGGAGGCAGAAACCATCGAAGAAAATGTCCTTCTCTTTTTAATTCTAAATGGCACCCACGGAGGAGGTTTTGCAAATCTCATTAAAGATGCCGATATCTCTGACGGTCTCATGGATATTGTCCTCATTAAAAACTGCGCTCACATCGACCTGGCCAATCTCTTTTTCCGGGTTTTAAGCCGGGAATCCCTCAACGACAAAAATGTGACGATTCTCAAGTCCAGGACCTGTAAAATCTCTGGCAGCAGTGAGATCCTGCTCAGTGTGGACGGCGAAAAGGGCCCAGCTTTACCCATCAACGTCCGCTTCATTAACAAAGCCCTGAAAGTATTCGTGAAATAATAATAAAATAAATAGAATGAGCAAAGGCTGGAGGGAATCTGGCATGTCTTCTGGCTGGGCCTAAAAAACTAATTCGGAAAAAACGTATTTTAAGAACAGCTTCCAGCAAGGCTGTTCTTTTTTCTTGTAATTCCAATAAGGTGAGTAATCCGTTTTTACTTTGGAGATAATTACATGTATGGCTTAATACTTTTTCAAAAAAATACTTCAGAGTAAGGAGGCTTGTTCAGATGTCCCAGTACCCTACTTTACCGTCTTCACTCCCCAAAGACTATGTTGAACCTGATTATCAACTTCCTTCCCGTTATCTGGAAACCTATCTGGTATTAATGGTGCGAGACCCGGAATGTATTTTTGCTTACTGGGAAATCTCACCTGTGACCAGAAGTGAATTTGAGCAAAACTACGGGAGGGAAAGCTGGGAAAATTCCCGGCTGGCCATGCGCATTTCCCGGGGAACCGAACAAAATCTCTTCGAACTGGACGAGGCAGCCACCAACTGGTATTTTTATGTGAAAATTTCCAACCAGCCGCTTTTAGGTGAATTAGGCAGGATTTTGCCCGATCAAACCTTCATTGTTTTAGCCTCTGCAAGGTTAGATTTAACCATAAGAACCAACCCTTGCTTTGGCACAAACAGGCTGTACCGGCCCGAACACAGGCAGTTCCTGGAGAAAACGCTGGCTAAACGGCAACAAGAGACACTTTCTTCTTACAGATAAACAACACATGCTACGAAAGGACTGGTTCGTTTTGCCCCAAGGATACCTCTTATTATTGCTGCACGCTCATTTGCCTTTTATCCGTCACCCCGAACACGAGGACTTTCTGGAAGAGCGCTGGTTTTTCGAAGCTACCCTGGAAACCTATTTGCCTCTTTTGGAGATGCTGGAAAATCTTCACCGGGATGGGGTGGACTTTTCCCTCACCCTCTCCATTTCCCCCACCCTTTTAACCATGTTTTCCGACAGCCTTTTGCAGCACCGTTTGCAAAGATACCTGGAAAGACTATTAGAATTGACGGAAAAAGAGATAAAGCGAACCAAAGAAAGGCCTGAAAATGCTCTAGCTCACATGTACAGGGAACGGATTTCCGGCATATACCATTATTACCTGGACCGCTGCCGTAAGAATCCCCTCCTGGTACTCCAGCATTTACGAGGGACAGGAAAAGTAGAATTAATCACCTGTGCCGCTACCCACGGTTTTTTACCTTTTATGAGGCGGGAAGCGGCAGAAGTGCAGATTGCCACGGCCGTTTCCACCTTCCAGGAATATTTTGGCCAAACCCCCCCGGGCCTCTGGCTCCCGGAATGCGCCTATTATCCGGGTATGGAAGAGCTCCTGGCCAAATATAATCTAAGGTATTTTTTTCTTGACACCCACGGTCTCCTCTACGGTAACCCCGCCCCCTGCTGGGGAGTATATTCGCCGGTCCAATGTCCGAACGGGGTAGCCGTTTTCGGTCGCGATCCCGAATCATCCAAACAGGTATGGAGTAAAGAGGAAGGCTATCCCGGTGACTTTACCTACCGTGAATATTATCGCGATATCGGCTGGGATTTACCATTGGATTATATAAGGCCCTATATTCATCCCGATGGCATCCGTTTAAATACAGGCATTAAATATCATCGTATCACCGGCAAAACCAATGACAAGGAACTCTATGACCCTTGGGCCGCCAGGGAAAAAGCCGCTCACCACGCGGGGAACTTTATGTTTAACAGGCAAAAACAGGTGGAATACCTTTCTTCCTTTATGGACAGGGCCCCAGTTATCGTGGCTCCCTATGATGCTGAACTCTTTGGCCACTGGTGGTTTGAAGGGCCTATCTGGCTGGAGATATTACTGCGGAAAATTCATTACGACCAAACGACACTCAAAACCATCTCTCCCTCCCGGTACTTATCCCTTTACCCCGAAAGTCAGGTCATTCAACCTTCCTTTTCCACCTGGGGAGATAAAGGCTATTATGAGTTCTGGTTAAACGGAAGCAATGACTGGATTTACCGGCACCTTCATAAAGCAGCCAACTATATGGTAGAACTGGCTACCTCCTTGCCAAACACGGAAGGAATTTTACAGAGAGCCCTCCAGCAGGCTGCCCGGGAATTGCTGCTGGCTCAGGCCAGCGACTGGGCCTTTATCATGACAGCCAATACCACCATCAATTACGCCAGGAAAAGAACCCAGGACCACCTGGGACGATTTTTTAAACTTTACCATGACATAAAAAACAACACTCTGGACCCGGCCTGGCTCCAGGCCATCGTCTCCAAAGACAATATCTTTCCCGAGATTGATTATGGGCTGTACCGCAATAGTGTTCTCAAATCATAAATAATTTGGCGGTTATGGAGAATACTACAAAAGTATAAGTACCAGACGAGGAGGAAGATATACTTGCCAGATCAAAGACTACCTAAAGTTGCATATTTTTGTATGGAATACGGGTTAATCAACAGTCTCCCCATCTATGCAGGGGGGTTGGGGATACTAGCGGGCGACTATCTTAAAGCAGCCAAAGACCTGAACGTCCCCGTGGTGGGAATAGGCATTCTCTGGCGTCAGGATTACACGACCCAGCTGATTGGTGAAGACGGCTATCCTTATGATCTTTATCCCCGCTACGATTACGAAAATGTGAAAGATACGGGCGTTACAGTCAAAATCCGGATCAGGGGCGCAGACGTAACGTGCAAAGTAAGACTGGTGGACCAGTACGAAAACGCTCCCCTCTACCTCCTGGATACCAATTTTGAGGGAAGCGAGCACGGGTGGATGACTGAGAAATTATACGGAGGATCAGGGCAGGACCGCGTAGCCCAGGAAATGATTCTGGGTATCGGAGGAGTGAGAGCCCTGAGAGCTCTGGGTATAGATGTGGATGTCTACCATTTTAACGAGGGACATGCTGTTTTTGCCGGTTTGGAACTGATGCGGGAGAAAATGTCCCGGGGGATGACTTTTGAGGAAGCCTGGGAAGCCACAAAAAAAGAAGTGGTCTTTACTACTCACACTCCCGTGGAAGCGGGAAATGAAACCCATGACTACGGTTTGCTTGGCCATATGGAGGCTTTCAATGGGCTGACCTATGAACAGCTAAAGACTCTGGGCGGTGATCCCTTTAATATGACGGTGGCTGCCTTACGCCTTTCCCAGGCCGCCAACGCTGTTTCCCAGGCCCATGGAGAAACAGCCAGAAATATGTGGGCCCACGTGGAGAATACTGCTCCTATTATTGCCATTACCAACGGCGTCCATGTAAGCACCTGGCAAAACCCGGCCATCAGAGAAGCTTATGAACACCAGCAGGATTTATGGCAGCCCCATCAGGAGGCCAAGAAAAAATTATTAAACTATATCAGGACCCATAACAAGGTGATTTTTGACCCGGATGTTTTGACCATCGGGTTCGCCCGGCGTGCCGCCGCTTATAAGCGGGGTGGGCTTATTTTCAGGAATATGGAACTCCTTTCCCCCCTGCTTAAAAAAGGTAAACTACAGCTGGTCTATTCAGGCAAAGCTCATCCCCATGACGGGCAAGGCAAAGCAATTATCCAGGAAATTGTCAACATTAGTAAAGAATTTCCCAACAGAATCGTTTTTCTGGAAAACTATGACATGCATATTGCCCGGCTCATGGTTCAGGGCTGTGATGTCTGGCTAAATAACCCCCTGCGGCCTCTGGAAGCCAGTGGAACTTCTGGCATGAAGGCAGCTTTGAATGGCGTTTTAAACATTAGCGTCATCGACGGCTGGGTAGGAGAAGGAGTCGTCCACAAAGAGAGTGGCTGGCTTTTGGATAAAGTACTTCCTGAGGATGTCAGCGAAATGAACCAGGACATCTATGACTTAAAAGCCTTCTATGAAGTGCTCCTGGCGGACGTAATACCTGTCTACTACGTAGACAGACCCCGCTGGATCAAAATGATGCACAAGAGCATAGAAATGGCGCAAAAGAAATTTTCCTCCGAGAGAATGCTCAAGGAATATTACGAACTATTGTACCTTAAAGCGGCAGCGGCACAACCGAAAATTCCCCTTGCTTTGAGGTGACAAGAACGACTGTCAGATAGCCGATTGCCGAAACACGTTAACCGTTAACCGTGAACCGTAAAATTAAGAGAGTCTGTTAGCGACTGTGCTACAGACTCTCTTTATTTTGTTCAATATACTTTACGCCATTTCCATAATCTCTTTGATTTTGTTCATATATGCACTGGTTAACTCATTGGCTATTTCCATGGAACTGCCTTCGCTGAAAATCTGGACCAAAGGTCGTTCCGGGTCCGGTAAAATTAAGGCCCATCCTTCAGGGTGACTAAACTTTACGCCTTCAACAGTTTCGGTACGAAATTCAGTATCAAAGTTCTCAATGAGAAAGCGAATAATTTTACCTTTAATTTTCCAGTTGCATTCCAAAACATCTCGATGCAGGTAAAAAGGAGGAATCCTGGACATGATTTCCGAAAGAGCAAGGTTTTCCCGGTCCATGGTGATCAGCAATTCCAGGATTGCAGAGAGCCCGTCAAATTCCAGGTTAAACTGTTTTTCCCCTATTTCTCCCCCTTGCAGAATGGTTTCCATACGGGTTTGTACGGCCCTTTTGGTACGCAGTACTCTGCCACCATATTTGTCTGCGATTTTTTCCAGGACAGAGGGAGCATTGAGAGGTACTACCAGAGTACCTCCCGGATTGTTGTTAAAAAACAAATAAGCCAGCAAAACATTTACCCTTTCCCCCTCCAGCTTATTTCCCTTCTCATCAAAAAGCACAAACTCCTCTCCCTGCCGATCCAGGTAGATTCCAATATCAGCACCCCTGGCGGGTACCGCCTCCTTTAGCTCATGATAAAGGCCCCCCTCCACATGACATCCCAGCTCCCTTAAAAACTGGATAATAGACTCCTTAAGCCTGTGGGCCGGGCAATCAAAAAGGATTTTTAAGGACAGTCTATCTTTTATACGCTGCCGGAGATTTAAGAAATAGAGGTCTTCCACCGTTGACAAAGTAAGGCTGTCTTTTACTTTCTCCCCAGGGACAAGGTAATAGTCTTCTACGGCAAGCATATTTTCAAGCTTTCTTTCCAGGGCTAAGCTGATATTTGCACCTTTCTCATTTAATAAAAGAATCTGTATCATGTTTTCCTGGGGATAGAATATAACATGGATTCCCCCGTTAAACCCGCCATTTTTTAGGGCAAAACGGGTCATGGGCATAATAACATCCCCCAGATCATAAACCTGCTGTCCTGCTGCCTGTAACCCGTTAGCCAGGGCTTGTTTAATCAACCGGGAAGCAGGGTATTCATCACTGCTTACACCTATTTTCCCCTGCCGGGCCACTAAAGACCCAAAGGCACTCCCCAGGCTGGTGGCCATTTTAGGTGTAATATCCATATTAAATTCACCTTTTACGCCCTTAGAACCAAAAAGACTGCCAAAGAACCTGTTTCCCCAGATTAAGTTGTCTTTAAGGGTAGTTCCTTCCTGAATGGTTTTGCCCGGCCAGATTTTCGTTTGGGGCATAATGGTACAGTTCTCCCCGATGGTGGAACCTTCACCAACAATGGCCCCCTCATAAGTGGCCGAGTTATCTTTCACATATACTCCCGAACAGAGAATGGTCTTGCGGATAGCTGTTCCCCTGCCCAGGATTACCCCTTTACCTAAAACTGATTTCTTGACAGAGGATCGTTCTTTCAGTTCACAGTTATCAGCCAGCACACTATAAGCTCCCAGGAAGACCTCAGGCCCAATCCTGCAGTTATTGCCGATAATGAGCGGAGCTTCCAACGTGACTGTGGCATGAATTTCTGTATTGTTACCCACCCAAATTCCCGGTGTAAGCTGTTTATAGGGTAAGAAAACCTTAACTTTATTCTCTAAAATATCTTCATGAGCCTGAAGATAGGCCTCGGGATTTCCAATATCACACCAGTAACAACTGGCAGTATAACCATACAAAGGTTGCCCCTGCTCCATAAGAAGGGGGAAGAGATTTTTACTAAAATCAAAAAAGGTATATTCGGGAATAAAGTCTAATACTTGAGGTTCAAGGATATAGATCCCGGTGTTTACTTTATCACTGAAAACCTCGCTCCAGCCCGGTTTTTCCAGGAAACGCTCTATTTCACCGTTTTGTTTGGTAATGACAATCCCATACTCCAGGGGATTATCTACTGTGATCAGGACAAGGGTGGCTAAAGCTCTCTTCCTTTTATGAAATTCCACGGCCTGGGCAAGATTCAGGTCTGTCAGGGCATCTCCACTAATGACGATAAATGTCTCATCCAAAAATTCCTGGGCATTCTTGACACTCCCTGCGGTACCCAAAGGTTTATTCTCAATAAAATAACGCAAATTTACCCCGTAGTCAGTGCCATCTCCAAAATATTCCACGATGTTTGAGGCCATATATTGCACAGTAACACCAATATCGGTAAAACCATGCTTCTTTAAAAGGTTGATGGTATGGAGCATAACCGGGCTGTTGGCCAGGGGAACCATAGGTTTAGGACGGACACAGGTTAAGGGACGCAGCCTGGTTCCCTCTCCCCCGGCCATAATGATTGCTTTCAATATTCATACCTCCCCAATATATCCTTTGCCTTTGGTCCGTTTAAGAAAGAGAGGTGCCACAAGGATTTCCTGCTTTCCTCCAGAACTTCCTCATAAACACCTAGAGTTTTCCTGGCTACACTGGTCCAGGTATAATCCCGTAACACATCGTGATAGGCATTTTCAGCCAGTCTTTTGGCAAGACCAGGTTCTTTTAAGAGGCGTATGATTTGCCTGGCCAGGGCCTTCCCGTCGCCGGGCGGGACGAGCAAACCGTTTTTTTCATGTTTCACAATCTCCCGTAAGCCCCCTGTATCTGACACGATAACAGGTGTCTTTGTGGCCATTCCCTCCAGGGCTACAATGCCAAAGGGTTCATAGAGGCTGGGAAAGACGGCAAGTTCGGCGTAGTTGTACAGGGCATTACGTACCGTATCCGCTATATACCCTATAAACTGCACCTTATGCTCTAACCCCATCTCCCGGGACATAGTCTTTAGTTCTTCCTGGTAAGGTCCTTTACCGGCCAGGATAAATTTTGCTTCAGGCACCTCCTTTAATACCCCCGGAACCGCCTGTAACAGAGTCTGAACTCCTTTTTCCGGGACCATACGCCCGACATAAAAAATGATTTTTTCCCCGGGAAGCGCAAAATTGTCACGGGCCGGTGCGATTTGAGGGTCATAGACAAATTCACTCAGCTCAATAGCATTAGGAATAACCCGAATTTTGTCAGCAGGGGTCTGAAAAATAAAACCTACCTCGTCTTTCATAGCCTGGCTGCAAACAATAACACGCCATGCCTCATAGGTCAGCCACCATTCTACACTGCTGATATAATGCTGCAGCTCACTGTGTAATCCCTGGTTACGCCCATATTCTGTGGCATGGATAGTGCAAATCAGCGGCAGACGGTAAATGTGTTTTAAAGCCCGGGCTACAAAAGCTACCAGCCAATCATGGGCATGTATCAAAGCAATATTTTCACCGGCATTGATTAAGCGGACAGCTTCCTCGAGGAGGCTGTAGTTCAGGTGCTGGATGTCCGTAATAAAGTTAAGGGAAGGCAGAGCATAGGGTTGGACGGGATGGAGAGAAACCCCCTCTCTTTGCCACGGAGAATGATTTTCCCCCCAAGCAGGAGTAACGATCTCTACCTCCCCTCCTTCCCGGCCCAAAGCCTGACTTAAACCAGCTACATGGCGGGCCAATCCTCCTACCGTACGGGGCGGGAATTCCCAGGATAACATTAAAACCTTCATAGACAAATCACTCCGGAACTTTTATTAATCCCAACAGTAACTATTTTGGTCAGCTTTGCGAAAAATTACTCAATTTATCCCAAAAAAAAGCCACCTTGATCAACCAATCCCTGTATATTGTGAACAGGATAAGATTGATTAAGGTGACGTAATTTGTCAGGTGAGATAACATCAGGCGCCTGGATATTTTACCTGGGGAACTTACCTATCATCTTTCAACACTCACAAAAAACAAGATTCAGCTAATTTAAAAAAGTTAAAAGAAAAACCGCTTAAAGCAGCTTTCCAAAAAGCCGTTGAGGAAATCCTCAATGATCCGTATACGGGCGAACCTAAAACGGGCAACCTTTCTAGTGTTTTTTGTTATGATATTTATTACAATAAAACAAACTATGAGCTGGCCTATACAATCATTGAAGAAGGCGGCTCAACCGTTGTTGTGATTCTTGCCGGCACTCGTGAAAATTTTTATGAGGAATTGAAACGGTACATGAAGAATATTTAACCATTAGCCCCTTACGGGCTTTTTTTATTTTTATTTTAACTATTTCATTCCCTTTGTGCGGGAATATGTATTTCATCCCAATACTGCAGCGGTTAATAATTTTGCATCAGTTAAAAACTCTGTTGTTTCTTCTTTTAGCACCTGATTACATAGCACAGCACCCTGCTTACCACTTGTAAAATTAATTAAATTTATTAATCTTCTCATTATAATTTTTTCCTTTCGCTCAGCCTAAAATACTAAAAATTTCAGAATTATATAAATTAATTTCGACTACCTTATAAGTTTTATGTAACAACCTTTCTGCGTATCCAGCAAAACGAGTAGTGTCCAAAATTTACCCTTGCGGTAGACAGGTAAGTCAAGTTTCAATCCCCTCTATACGGGTCAAAAACCAAAATTCTTTGGCACGATGGGGACAAAGTGGACAGTTTCAATCCCCTCTATACGGGTCAAAAACTATGTTATATCTATACTATAAATCTAACCTAGATAAGTTTCAATCCCCTCTATACGGGTCAAAAACTAAAAATGGCGCAAGAAAAACCTACCCTGACAATGTCGAGTTTCAATCCCCTCTATACGGGTCAAAAACTTACCAAGAGGATTTGAGTTGGTTGTAGCAGGAAATAGTTTCAATCCCCTCTATACGGGTCAAAAACGAAAGGGGGTGAAATATTATATGACGGATGTTGCAAGTTTCAATCCCCTCTATACGGGTCAAAAACTCCTTGGTTGTAGTATAGACCAGAAGGGATATGATATGTTTCAATCCCCTCTATACGGGTCAAAAACGTTATAGCACGTTACCCCGTATATGTGGTATATGCAGGTTTCAATCCCCTCTATACGGGTCAAAAACTTACCAAGAGGATTTGAGTTGGTTGTAGCAGGAAATAGTTTCAATCCCCTCTATACGGGTCAAAAACCCAGACCGGCGAGGAATTCCTTTGGCGTCTTGGCTTCGTGTTTCAATCCCCTCTATACGGGTCAAAAACTGGGTTATATGTTTCTGTGGGATTGTTGATCTGGTATTTGTGTTTCAATCCCCTCTATACGGGTCAAAAACTTATTTTTTTAGTTACATATCTTCTGGATATTATGTTTCAATCCCCTCTATACGGGTCAAAAACGGAAATTTGATCATGGAGAATGTCTTGCGTGCGATTGGTTTCAATCCCCTCTATACGGGTCAAAAACTTGCTCGATTGGCAGTACGATGTGCTTTGGAATGTAGTTTCAATCCCCTCTATACGGGTCAAAAACATGGAGGCGCTGCAAATGTTTCTGTCGGGGATACGGCAGCGTTTCAATCCCCTCTATACGGGTCAAAAACTGTAGTTAAAATTTTTTGAGAGGATGATTGTGGTGAGAAGTTTCAATCCCCTCTATACGGGTCAAAAACAAACGTTTGCCGCGTAAATGTAATAAGCTGCATCGAGTTTCAATCCCCTCTATACGGGTCAAAAACCCGACATTGCGCTCGGGCTCAGATTGTGGGCGACGGGTTTCAATCCCCTCTATACGAGTCAAAAACAAATCATCAATTGCCCTGTAGAAATTACTTACGCAGTTTCAATCCCCTCTATACGGGTCAAAAACCCCGAGCAGAAAACCGCTATTTGGTGGATGTTCGAGTTTCAATCCCCTCTATACGGGTCAAAAACAACTTATAGGAGGTGTTGGATAATGATAGAAATTATGTTTCAATCCCCTCTATACGGGTCAAAAACATACCAAAAAGAGAAGTACCATCTTTTATTGAACGTAAAGGAATTTCAATCCCCACTATACGGGTCAAAAACGTGCGGTCGCTTGCTACT
>CAZWTM010000064.1:0-14892 GCA_964637385.1 uncultured Peptococcaceae bacterium | reverse complement strand
TTGTTCTTTCAAATTTCGCCTTTGCCATTTTGTAATAATCCTCCTTTAATGCCTATATACTTAATTATTTTATTTACCCTGGCGCTTTGCAACGATTTCCTCTGTGATATTCTTGGGTGCTTCTTCATAGTGGGAAAACTGCATGACATAAGTGCCGCGACCTTGGGTCTTGGAACGCAAATCTGTAGCATAACCGAACATTTCAGCTAGAGGTACATATCCCCGTACTACCTGAACCCCTGCTCTTGGTTCCATCCCTTCAATCCGTCCGCGGCGGGAATTGATGTCGCCAATAACTTCCCCCATGTATTCCTCAGGAACCATAACCTCTACTTTCATTATAGGTTCCAGAAGGACAGGGTTAGCTTTAAGGGCCCCGTTTTTAAAGGCCATGGAACCTGCAATCTTGAAGGCCATTTCAGAAGAGTCTACCTCATGGAAAGACCCATCATAAAGGGTGGCACGAATATCCAGCATGGGATAACCTGCCAGAACTCCATTCTCCATCGCTTCACGGATCCCGGCGTCAATAGCAGGAATATATTCTTTGGGGATAACACCACCAACAATTTTATTAACGAATTCGTAACCAGAACCTGGCTCGAGAGGCTCCAGTTCAATCCAACAGTGACCATATTGACCACGGCCACCGGACTGGCGGATAAATTTACCTTCAGCCTTGACCTTAGAACGAATGGTCTCTTTATAAGCCACCTGCGGACGTCCTACATTGGCATCTACTTTGAACTCGCGCAACAAACGGTCAACGATAATCTCCAGGTGGAGTTCACCCATACCGGAGATAATTGTCTGCCCGGTTTCCGGATCTGTACGCATCCTGAAGGTAGGATCTTCTTCAGCCAAACGGGACAATGCTCCGCCCATTTTTTCCTGGTCCGCCTTGGTCTTGGGTTCGATGGCTACATCAATAACAGGCTGGGGGAACTCCATGGATTCCAGGATAATCGGATCGTTTTCATCACACAAGGTATCCCCCGTAGTCGTATCTTTTAGTCCTACAGCAGCAGCAATGTCACCGGCATAGACCTCAGTAATTTCTTCACGGTGATTAGCATGCATCTGCAAGAGACGACCAATCCGCTCCCTTTTGCCCTTGGTGGAGTTATATACGTAAGAACCTGATTTGAGGGAACCTGAGTAGACGCGGAAGAAAGCCAGTTTTCCTACATAGGGATCGGCCATAATCTTAAAGGCCAAAGCGGAAAAAGGTTCATTATCATCAGCGTGTCTCTCATCATCGGAACCCGTGTCAGGGTGTACCCCCTTAATAGAAGGAATATCTGTGGGAGCAGGCAGGTAATCTACCACCGCATCCAGCAGAAGCTGAACACCCTTATTTTTGAAGGAGGAACCACAAACCACAGGAGTCATTTTTACTGCTATCGTGGCTTTACGGATGCCTTTCATCAATTCTTCTTCGGTTAGTTCTTCGCCTTCCAGGTATTTCATCATTAACTCTTCGTCACTCTCGGCAACGGCTTCCACCAGCTTTTCCCGATATTCCAGAACTAAATCCTTCATCTCTTCGGGAATCTCGGTTTCCTCACTTCTGGTACCCAGATCATCAAGATAATAGTAGGCCTTCATTTTTACCAAATCCACTATTCCCCGGAAACTGTCTTCTGATCCTATCGGCAGTTGAATGGGCACAGGATTTGCACCCAGTCTCTCCCTGATCATGTTGACTCCTCTGAAAAAATCTGCTCCAACTCTATCCATTTTATTGATATAGGCGATACGAGGAACCCCATATTTATCAGCTTGCCGCCAAACAGTCTCGGACTGGGGCTCGACACCTCCTACCGAACAGAATACAGCTACAGCGCCGTCTAAAACACGTAAGGAACGTTCCACCTCAACAGTAAAATCAACGTGCCCTGGCGTATCAATTATGTTAATACGATGGCCTCTCCATTGACAGGTAGTAGCAGCAGAGGTAATGGTAATCCCTCTTTCCTGTTCCTGCACCATCCAGTCCATGGTAGCAGCACCATCATGCACTTCGCCAATTTTGTGAACACGGCCTGTATAAAAAAGAATCCTTTCGGTGGTTGTCGTCTTACCAGCATCAATATGCGCCATGATTCCTATATTTCTCGTTTTGTCTAATGGAAATTGTCTAGCCACGATTATTTCCCCCTTTCTTAGACCATGAATGGTCAGTTGTATGCCAAAGCCCCCTATCCCGGGGGTTTGGCACCCAGTTTGCGGGGTTAAAAGTGAATGATTTGGCAAACAATAAATCAATCTTTTTCTTACCAGCGGTAATGGGCAAAAGCTTTGTTTGCTTCAGCCATTTTGTGTGTATCTTCTTTTTTCTTTACTGCACCGCCGGTATTATTGGCAGCATCCAGGATTTCCCCGGCAAGCTTGGCATCCATGGTTTTTTCACCGCGCTTGCGCGCAAAGGTAACTAGCCATCTGATACCCAGAGCTTCTCTTCTATCTGCCCTAACTTCAACGGGTACCTGGTAGTTAGCACCACCCACACGGCGAGCTTTAACCTCCAAAACAGGCATGATGTTCTTCAGGGCTTGTTCCAGTACTTCCAAACCGTTTTTGCCTGTCTTGTCTTCAACTATTTTGAGAGCATTATAGAGTGCGCGTTCAGCTACACCCCTTTTACCATCATACATCACCTTATTAATCAGCTTTGTTACAACTTTAGAGTTATAAATAGGATCTGGTAAAACTTCCCTTTTGGGTACAGGTCCTTTTCTAGGCATCTCCTTTCCCCCCTTCGTCATGAATAATAAATATATCCTTATTGGGCCTTAAGTTTGACAGCATTTTCGCTAACCTTATTTTTTGGCGGCACCAGCTTTGGGCCTCTTGGTTCCATACTTGGAACGACCCTGGTTACGTTTCTGTACACCGGCTGTATCCAGCGCACCGCGTACAATATGGTATCTCACACCAGGTAAATCTTTAACCCTACCGCCCCTTACCAAAACTACGGAGTGTTCCTGCAAGTTGTGACCAATCCCCGGAATATAGGCAGTAACTTCAATACCATTGGTCAGTCTTACCCTGGCTACTTTACGTAATGCAGAATTCGGCTTCTTTGGCGTAGTTGTATATACTCTAGTGCAAACACCCCGCTTTTGAGGACACTCTTTTAAAGCAGGGGCTGTTGATTTTTCCCGGATAACCTCTCTACCTTGTTTTACCAATTGGTTAATCGTCGGCATATAACACACCTCCTTCCCAGGCTGTCCTAAAAACTTTTTAAAATATAGACGGCAAGTCGAAATCACCCCTCTTCAGGGTGCTTCGACTTGCTATATTCTACTGGTTGACTTAGATTCTTATCACCAGTAAAACGGAACAAAGTAAATCATTCAAGGATAGCTGCCACCGCTGCCGGAACCTGAATCCCTCCGGCTTTCCCCAGTTCACGCATGGTATCCACCTCTTCCAGGGGCACACCATGAGCCTGGCACATTTCCATAATGGGGCGCCGCACTTTCTCATCGGCGTCCTTTGCCAAAAAGACGACACGGGCCTGCCCTCTCTCCAGGGCTTTTGTTGTTTGTTTCAATCCTACTGTCTTCCGTTTAGCTTGAATGAGCCTCTGCATGCGGCTATACCTCCTTATGGGATAACGCACACTTAGTCATTTTATCACTGTGATTTTGTACTGTCAATATTATTTCGTGGCGGCAGAATTTGGTTCCTCGCTACCGACGGGGCTGACCTTAATGTTGCGATACCTGGACATACCAGTTCCTGCAGGTATGAGTTTACCGATGATGACGTTTTCCTTCAAGCCAAGCAAAGGATCCACCTTGCCTTTAATGGCCGCTTCGGTAAGAACTCTTGTGGTTTCCTGGAAAGACGCCGCGGACAGGAATGAATCCGTAGCCAGAGAAGCTTTGGTAATCCCTAAGAGCACAGGTTTGGCAGTGGCGGGTTCGCCTCCTGCTGCAAATACCTTGGCGTTTTCTTCTTCGAACTCAAAGATATCAATTAGGCCACCGGGCAGGAGTTGTGTATCACCAGGTTCTTCTACCTTAACCTTTCTTAACATCTGCCGGATCATGACTTCAATATGTTTGTCATTGATGTCAACGCCCTGGAGACGATATACCCGCTGTACCTCACGCAAGAGATAGGTCTGGACACCCCTTATTCCTTTTACCTTTAAGAGATCGTGGGGGTTGATGGAGCCTTCGGTCAGTTCATCACCAGCTTCCACCATCTGCCCTTCTTTTACTTTAATACGAGAGCCATAGGGAATTTGATAAATAATTTTTTCTTCACCAGGGTGAACGATTTCGATTTCCTTGCGGCCCTTGATCTCCGTGATATGGACTTTACCGTCAATTTCCGCAATGATCCCTTGGCCGCGGGGTTTTCTGGCTTCGAAAAGTTCTTCTACCCGGGGCAAACCCTGCGTAATATCGTCACCGGCTACACCACCAGTATGGAAGGTTCTCATGGTCAACTGGGTACCCGGTTCACCGATAGACTGGGCAGCAATAATGCCCACTGCCTCACCAATTTCCACCAGGCGCCCTGTGGCCAGGTTCCGCCCATAACACTTCCGGCATACACCATAACGGGATTTGCAAGTTAGTACAGACCTAATATACACTTCCTTGATACCGGCTTCTATAATGCGCGTAGCATCATTTTCTGTAATTTCCTGTCCAGCAGGCACCAAAACTTCACCGGTTTCAGGGTGGATAACATCTTCCATAGCAAAGCGACCAACGATTCTCTCAAATAATGGTTCGATAGCTTCCGGTCCATCTTTTATTTCATCCACATAAATACCTGTGGTAGTCCCACAATCTTCATCCCGTACGATAACGTCTTGGGCTACATCCACCAAACGACGGGTAAGATAACCTGAGTCGGCGGTTCTTAAAGCCGTATCAGCCAGACCTTTACGTGCACCGTGAGTAGAAATGAAGTATTCCAAAACAGCTAATCCTTCGCGGAAATTGGATTTAATAGGCAATTCTATGGTACGGCCGGAAGGGTCAGCCATCAGTCCCCGCATTCCTGCCAGCTGGCGAATCTGCTGGATATTACCGCGGGCCCCGGATGTGGCCATCATATAAACAGGGTTAAAACGATCCAGTGTATTCAAAAGTGCCTTGGTTACGTCTTCCGTGGTTTTGTTCCAAACACTGATAACCAGCTGATAACGTTCCTCTTCCGTAATCAGCCCGCGTCTAAACTGATTTTCTATTTTTTCTACCTGTTTATCGGCTTCCTCCAGCAGTTGAGTTTTCTCTTTAGGTACAACAATATCTGTTACACCAACAGTAATCCCTGCTCTGGTAGAATAAGTAAAACCTTGCTTTTTAATATTGTCCAGCATGGTTGCAGTAGCGGAGTTGCCTAAAAGTCGGAAACATTTGGCCACAATCTGCCCTAACTGTTTCTTACCAATGACTTCGTTATAAAAGCCGAGCTCGGGAGGAAGGGCCTGGTTAAAAATCAAACGCCCCGTTGTGGTTCTAATTCTCTGGCCGTTTAGCCTGACGATAACAGGCTCATGAAGGGTCACCTCGCCAGCATGATACGCATAGACTGCTTCCTCTACACCGCTAAACTTTCTAAGCTCAGCATCGGGTTTGTCGGTAGGTTGTTCCACTGTAAGATAATAAGAACCTAAAACCATGTCCTGGGTAGGAGTTACCACAGGCCGGCCGTCTTTAGGGTTAAGAATATTGTGGGCTGATAACATCAGGAGACGCGCTTCAACCTGGGCCTCTGCTGAAAGAGGTACGTGAACGGCCATCTGGTCACCGTCAAAATCGGCGTTATATGCGGTACAAACCAAGGGATGGATCTGTAAAGCCCGCCCCTCTACCAAGACAGGTTCAAAAGCCTGAATACCAAGACGATGTAGGGTAGGTGCACGGTTTAAGAGCACCGGGTGGTCCTTAATAACTTCTTCCAGTACATCCCAGACTTCGCTGCGCACTCTTTCTACCATTCTTTTGGCACTCTTAATATTGTGGGCATAGTTATCATTTACCAGCTTCTTCATAACAAAAGGTTTAAAGAGTTCCAAAGCCATTTCTCTAGGGAGCCCACATTGATGAAGTTTTAATTCCGGACCAACGACGATAACGGAACGGCCTGAGTAGTCTACACGTTTACCAAGGAGATTTTGTCTAAAACGACCTTGTTTCCCTTTAAGCATATCACTGAGGGACTTAAGGGGACGGTTGCCAGGACCCGTAACGGGGCGTCCCCGGCGCCCGTTATCGATCAGGGCATCCACCGCTTCCTGAAGCATCCGTTTTTCATTACGCACAATGATGTCCGGCGCGCCCAGATCGAGCAGTCTCTTTAACCGGTTGTTCCGGTTGATGACTCTTCGATACAAATCATTTAAGTCAGAAGTGGCAAATCGTCCTCCGTCCAGTTGTACCATGGGACGGAGCTCGGGAGGAATAACAGGTATAACATCAAGGATCATCCACTCGGGACGGTTGCCAGAGATTTTAAAGGCTTCCACCACTTCCAATCTTCTAATGGCTCTGACCTTCCGCTGTCCGGTAGCTTCACGCAGCTCAGCCCGCAGTTCTTTAGCCATTTCGTCAAGGTCCATTTCTTGTAAAAGAACCTTAATGGCTTCTGCCCCCATAGAGGCTTGGAACCTATTCCCATATTTGTCTTTATATTCCCGGTATTCAGCTTCCGTTAAAAGCTGCTTTTTCATGAGAGGGGTATCCCCGGGATCCGTAACGATATAGGAGACAAAGTAGAGGACTTTTTCCAAAGAACGGGGAGACATATCAAGAATAAGCCCCATCCTGCTGGGAATTCCTTTAAAGTACCAGATGTGGGAGCAAGGCGCAGCCAGTTCGATATGCCCGAGCCTCTCCCGTCTTACCTTAGATTTGGTAACTTCTACACCACAGCGGTCACAAACAATTCCTTTATATCTAACCCTCTTATATTTACCGCAGTGACATTCCCAGTCACGGGTGGGTCCAAAAATCTTTTCACAAAACAATCCTTCACGTTCGGGCTTCAAAGTTCTGTAGTTAATGGTCTCAGGTTTTTTAACTTCACCGCTGGACCAGGCCCGGATTTGCTCAGGAGAAGCCAAACCTATCCGCATCCTGTCAAAATTGTTTACATCTAACAAGGGTCTCTCTCCTTCCTTGTTATAGATTCCTTTTAAAACGAACCACCCGATGATTAGTCAAGGTTGAAATCTTCCTCTTCTATATCTTCCGGATCAAATTCCATAAAGCCATCATCCTGGTCGTCTACGTCCCCTTCACTTTCATCTTCGAGAGGACCCGGTTTTTCAGGGGCATGGATATCAAGACCCAATTCCTTGGCCGCTTCACTGATATCATCGTCAATTTCCCGGATTTCGATTTCTTCATCGTTCTCCGACAATACTTTGACGTCAAGACCCAGGCTCTGCAGTTCTTTGATTAACACTTTAAAGGACTCGGGTACACCGGGTTCAGGAACGTTTTCTCCTTTAACGATTGCTTCGTAGGTTTTCACCCGGCCCACCACATCGTCAGATTTGACTGTGAGAATCTCCTGAAGGGTATAGGCTGCACCGTATGCCTCTAAGGCCCATACTTCCATTTCCCCAAAACGCTGCCCACCAAACTGTGCCTTACCACCCAGAGGCTGCTGGGTAACCAGCGAGTAAGGACCGGTGGAACGGGCATGAATCTTATCGTCTACCAGGTGGGCCAGTTTAAGCATATACATATAGCCTACAGTAATTGGGTTATCAAAGGGTTCACCGGTCCTGCCGTCATAAAGGATGGTCTTGCCCGTTTCCGGCAGGCCTGCTTCACGTAAAATCTCTTCAATATCAGTTTCTGTAGCACCATCAAAGACAGGTGTGGCCACTCTGATCCCTAAAGTTTTAGCAGCCCAGCCCAGGTGGGTCTCTAAAACTTGACCGATGTTCATCCGGGAGGGTACCCCCAGGGGATTCAAGACGATCTCAATAGGTGTACCATCAGGCAGGAAGGGCATATCTTCCTCAGGCATGATACGGGAAATAACCCCCTTATTCCCGTGGCGTCCAGTCATCTTATCCCCTTCGGAGATCTTTCTCTTCTGGGCAATATAAACCCGGACAATCTGATTTACTCCTGGGGCCAGCTCATCGCCGTTTTCCCTGGTGAACACTTTTACATCGACAACTTTCCCTGCTTCGCCGTGAGGTACGCGTAAGGAAGTATCCCTTACTTCCCGGGCTTTTTCACCAAAAATAGCCCTTAACAGCCTTTCCTCGGCGGTAAGTTCGGTTTCGCCCTTGGGCGTAACTTTACCTACCAGGATATCCCCGGGTCTTACTTCCGCCCCGATACGAATAATGCCACGCTCATCCAAATCCTTAAGCACATCTTCACCCACATTGGGGATATCCCTGGTAATTTCTTCAGGTCCTAATTTGGTATCCCGTGCATCACATTCGTATTCTTCTATGTGAATGGAAGTAAAATAATCTTCTTTTACTAACTTTTTGCTGATCAGGATAGCGTCTTCGTAATTGTAACCTTCCCAGGTCATAAACGCAACCAAAACGTTTCTGCCCAGAGCCAATTCTCCCTGGTCCGTGGAGGGACCATCTGCAATAACCTGGCCGGGCGAGACCCGCTCACCGCGTTTAACGATAGGTTTTTGGTTAATGCACGTCCCCTGGTTGGAACGGGAAAACTTAATCAATTTATGTTTTTCCAGTTTTCCATCATCAGTACGGATAATAATCTCATTGGCAGTAACCCGCTCCACGACACCGCCTTCTTTGGTTATGACAACAACGCCCGAATCACGGGCAGCTTTGTATTCTTCTCCCGTGCCCACATAAGGGGCATCAGTCCGTAACAAAGGAACTGCCTGGCGCTGCATGTTAGCACCCATTAAAGCCCGGTTAGCATCATCATGCTCCAAAAAGGGAATCATAGCAGTAGCGATAGAAACAACCTGTTTAGGAGAAACATCCATGTAATCCACTTTTTCCACTGGTACCACTATAATTTCACTGCCATGACGGGCATTAACCTTAGCATTAATAAAGCGCCCTTCCTCATCCAAAGGAGCGTTGGCCTGGGCAATCACATAATTATCCTCTTCATCGGCAGTAAGGTAAACAATCTCATCGGTGACCTTACCCGTTTCTTTGTCTACCTTGCGATAAGGGGTTTCAATAAACCCGAATTCATTAATACGGGCATAAGTACTCAAAGAACCAATCAAGCCGATGTTGGGCCCTTCCGGAGTCTCTATGGGACACATCCTTCCGTAGTGGGAGTGGTGAACATCCCGGACCTCGAAACCTGCCCGTTCCCGGGAAAGACCACCGGGGCCCAAAGCGCTTAAACGGCGTTTATGGGTTAATTCCGCCAAGGGATTGGTTTGGTCCATAAACTGGGAAAGCTGGCTGGAACCAAAAAATTCTTTAATGGCGGCAACAACAGGGCGGATGTTGATGAGCACCTGGGGTGTAATTACATCCACATCCTGAATGGTCATACGTTCGCGGACCACACGCTCCATTCTGGATAAGCCGATACGAAACTGGTTCTGCAGGAGTTCACCCACAGAACGGAGGCGCCGGTTACCCAGGTGGTCAATATCATCAGGTTTGCCTTCACCCTTCATTAACTTGAGAAGATAGTGAATAGCGGCAACAATATCTTCCTTAGTAATATGACGGATATGGGGAGGTACATTAACTTTAAGCTTTTTATTGAGCTTATAACGCCCTACATGGGCCAGGTCATATCGTTTAGGGTCAAAGAATAAAGTATTTAATAAAGAACGGGCACTGTCTACCGTGGGAGGTTCACCAGGCCTTAGACGCTTATATATCTCTACCAGAGCTTCATCTTCAGATTCCGTATGGTCCCTCTCCAGGGTAAGACGAATCCGTTCGTCGTCTTGGAAAAGTTCGGCAATTTGTCCATTGCTGCTATACCCCAGGGCTCGTAATAGAACGGTAGCCGGTAATTTTCTGGTTCTATCTACCCGGACAAAAATGTTATCATTAACGTCCGTCTCAAATTCTAGCCAGGCACCCCGGTTAGGAATAATCGTGGCCCCATAGACTTTTTTGCCGCTGGGATCGATCTGTTCCGTATAATATACACCCGGTGATCTCACCAGCTGGCTGACAATAACCCTTTCGGCACCGTTAATAATGAAGGTCCCTTTATCTGTCATGAGGGGGAAATCCCCCATAAATACTTCCTGCTCTTTCACCTCGCCAGTTTCTTTATTGATAAGCCTTACCTTTACTCTCAAAGGAGCGGCATACGTAACATCACGCTCTTTACATTCCTCTACAGAATATTTGGGTTCGCCAAGGCTGTAATCTACAAATTCCAGCACTAAATTACCTGTAAAATCCTGAATAGGCGAAATGTCGCGAAACATCTCCCTGATACCTTCGTTTAGAAACCACCGATAGGAGTTTTGCTGGATCTCTATGAGGTTAGGCATTTTTAGGACTTCTTTGATTCTTGCAAAACTTTCTCGCGTTCTTTTACCCACTTGCACCGGATGACGCATTAAAACTCTCACCCCTCAGATGTTCTTGTCATGTAAAAAGCGTTTAAAAAACCTTGAAATATAAACGCCTAAAAGCAAGGTAAAAACCTTGCTATTTTAAATCCACCCATGTAGTTTTGCCCTTTATACGTGGTATTATTCACCTTTTTCGCAAGAACCAGGAACACCGCTCCAGTTTATGTAAACCGTAAAACCTTGCCTATGCTTTAAAAAAGTCAAAGTTAAAATTTAGTTTGAGACACCAACAAATAGCAATAAAATAAATCGCAGATTTTGATTTTAGCACATCACAAAAGACATGTCAATAATTTAGTTGTTAGTTGTTAGTTGGTAGTTGGTAGTTCGCAGTTCGCAGAACTTTACCGTACCACGTTAACAGTTAACCGTTATTAAGGGCCACAGGGTGCAACTATAATACGGTTTACGGTTCACGTCATCACGGTTAACGATCCTGGGTTCACTGGTCACTGGTCGCTAAATCGGATGTCGGAAGTCGGATGTCGTGAAAGAGTGGCTGACAAATTTAAAGCGCCCCATACAGGGCGCTTTAATTTACTTGATTTCAACAGTTGCACCAGCTTCAACAAGCTTAGCCTTGAGGGCTTCTGCTTCTTCTTTACTTACTTTCTCTTTTACAGGTTTGGGAGCACCGTCAACCAGATCTTTAGCTTCTTTCAGACCTAAACCTGTTGCTTCGCGAACAACCTTGATAACGTTGATCTTCTTATCACCGGCACTGGCCAGGATAACATCAAACTCAGTTTGCTCCTCAACGGCAGGAGCAGCAGCGGCGGCAGCACCAGCTACAGGAGCAGCAGCAACAGCTACGGGCGCAGCAGCGGAAACACCGAATTCCTCTTCAAAAGCCTTTACTAATTCAGCAAGTTCCAGAACAGTTAAACCTTTCACGGCTTCAATGATTTCATTAATTTTAGACATCCTAAAAATTCCTCCTTTAATTTAGTTACTAGTTACTAGTTATTAGTTGCTAGTAACTAGTTTTTGTCAACGACTAGAATATTTTTTTATTGGGTAATGTGCAAACATGAAAACATTGGTGAACACTACTAAAGAATAGCTTATCTGGCTTTCCACTTACCGTTACTAGTAACTAGGAACTAGTAACTGCTTTTGGCTTACTCCCCAGCTTTGGCTTTTCTGAGAGCTTCCAATGCATAACCAAATTTGCGGATAGGTCCTTGCAGAACATTGACCATGCCCACCAGAGGGCTCTGCAGTGCTCCCAGAACCTGGGCCAGCAAGACTTCACGCGGCGGCAAATCGGCCAAAGCTTTAACACCATCGGCAGAGAAAGCCTTCTTCTCAATAACGCCACCCTTAATTACCAGTTTGTTATGGGTCTTAGCAAACTCCATCAGAATTTTTGCGGCAGATACGGGATCCTGCATGCTGAATGCCCAGGCTGTAGGCCCTTCCAGATAGGGATCCAAACCCTGGACTCCCGTATTGTCGGCAGCTATTTTTACCAGAGTATTCTTTAATACTTTGAAATCAACTCCGGCGGCTCTTAATTTTGCCCGTAATTCTGTGACTTCAGCTACGGTCAAACCCCTATACTCAGCAATAACAACAGATTGTGCCCTCTCAAAGCGTTCTGCTATTTCCTGAACGACCTGCTTTTTAATTTCGAGATTGCCCAACGTCACGCCTCCTTTCTTGCCAGGTAGTCATAAATTAGAAAGACCCCCGTAGACATACGGAGGTCCAATAAGCCTGCTATAAATAACACGCCTCTTGTTCCAACCTCGGTAGGCCTCTTCCGAGTTTAAGCACGGCACCTACTGTCTACAGCCAGAAGGGGTCTCTATTCAATTAACGATAAATAGTATATCCTATTCTTCAAACCAATGCAACCTTAAGCTAATTTTAAGGGGTTGATTTTTACACCGGGTCCCATAGTAGAAGATACTGTGACTGATTTAATATACTGCCCCTTGGCACCCGGGGGTTTAGCCTTGATAATAGCTTCCACCATGGTCTGGAAATTTTCCAGCAGTTTTTCCTGAGGAAAGGAAGCTTTACCGATAGGCACGTGGACAATACCTGTTTTATCAACACGGTACTCAACTTTACCGGCTTTGATTTCTTTAATGGCTCTTTCGACATCAAAAGTAACAGTCCCTACTTTAGGGTTGGGCATTAAACCTTTAGGTCCTAATAGCTTACCTAGTTTACCGACAGTACCCATCATGTCAGGCGTAGCTACAGCTACATCAAAGCCAAACCAGCCTTCCTGAATTTTGGCTACCAGGTCTTCAGCCCCTACAAAATCAGCCCCTGCTGCCTCGGCCTCTTTGGCTTTTTCACCTTTGGCAAAAACTAGCACTGTACGGGTTTTTCCTGTACCATGGGGTAAAACAACAGCACCCCGCACCTGTTGATCGGCATGACGGGGATCAACCCCAAGTCTAAATGCTACTTCTATGGTTTCATCAAATTTAGCCTTAGCATTGCTTTTTACTAATTCCAGGGCACTATTGGGATCATATAACGCGGTACGGTCAATTTGTTTTAACGCATCCGCATATCTTTTACCAACTTTTGGCATTATCGTTCTTACCTCCTTTGTGGTAATCGGATTTCTCCTCCCACCAGGCTGATTAGCCTTCTACGATTTCGATACCCATACTACGGGCAGTGCCTTCAACCATCCTCATGGCTGCTTCAAGAGATCCGGCATTGAGATCCTGCATCTTAGTTTCCGCAATTTCCCGAACCTTAGATCTGGGAACTTTGGCTACCTTTTTCTTGTTAGGTTCACTAGAAGCAGTTTCAATACCTGCAGCTTTCTTTAACAAGACTGATGCCGGCGGAGTTTTGCAGACAAAAGTGAAAGAACGGTCTGCATATACAGTAATTTCCACAGGAATAACTAAACCTGCCTGTTTGGCAGTTCTTTCGTTAAACTCCTTGCAAAACTGCATGATGTTTACACCATGTTGACCCAGCGCAGGTCCAACAGGGGGTGCCGGAGTCGCTTTGCCAGCATTGCACTGCAAT
This sequence comes from uncultured Peptococcaceae bacterium, assembly GCA_964637385.1. Classification (GTDB taxonomy): domain Bacteria; phylum Bacillota; class Peptococcia; order DRI-13; family DRI-13; genus Thermanaerosceptrum. Next base: position 1,329 of record CAZWTM010000064.1, on the reverse strand, counting down.
TTAATAAAGCCAACAACCTTCTTGGCCATCTTAGGTACACCTCCTTAGCTGTAATGTGGTATAAAACGGGCATATTGCCCTCCCACTCTAATTAAAACACCTTTTGTACCTGGCCATAATCCAGCTCAACAGGGGTTTCCCGGCCAAACATGGCCACAAGGACCTTTACTTTGCCTTTATCGGGATAAATCTCTTCGATTTCACCTATAAAGTTCTGGAATGGTCCTGAGGTTACTTTAACACTTTCGCCCACCTTGAAGGTAACCTTTGGTTTAGCTTCCTCAATACCCATTTGTTTGAGAATTTGCTTGATTTCCGATTCATGGAGCGGTATAGGTTTAGCGCCAGTGCCTACAAAACCCGTAACGCCCGGGGTATTTCTAACTACATACCATGAATCATCAGTCATAGTCATTTCAACAAGAACATACCCTGGAAACACCTTACGCTTCGCAACCTTTTTTTTGCCATTCTTAATTTCAACTTCGTCCTCCATGGGAACTAAGATACGAAAAATCTTATCCCCCATATTCATGGACTCTACGCGTTTTTCCAGGTTTGCTTTGACCTTGTTTTCATATCCGGAGTATGTGTGGACAACAAACCAGTTCTTTTCCATAAACAAGGGCCCCTATTTCTTAATGAAATAAGGCCCTTCCCTCCTCGTAACCAATTATTTGAGAATCAAGCCCATCAAAAAGCTGACACCCGAGTCAACAATCCAGATGGCCACGCCCACCAGCAAACAGGAAACAAGGACAACGGTGGTATAGGAAACAAGTTCCTTCCTGTTTGGCCAGTGCACTTTCTTTAATTCTCCGGTTACTCCCCTGTAATGCTTTTTTACTCTATCAAAAAAGCTTACTTTTTCTCCCTTAGCAACACTCATATTTTACACATCCTAACTATTAACAGTTATATAATAACCTATTCAAGGTTGTTATAAAACCTTCACTCTGCTGACACAAACATTTACTTGGTCTCTTTATGAGTTGTATGAGTCTTGCAAAATTTGCAGTATTTCTTTAACTCTATGCGGTCAGGGTGATTTTTCTTATTTTTTGTGGATGTATAATTACGCTGTTTGCACTCAGTACAAGCTAAAGTAATCGCTACCCGCATACTTGCCACCTCCCACTGAAAAAACCCACATTACGGGTATTTTGTCCATAACATTACTTAATGTATCACAACAGGTAAACGGTGTCAATAGAAACCCTGCTGAACAATAAAGAACAAAGCAGGAGACTAGTCCTGCTTTGTTAGCTTCCTAGTTACTCTATAATATTGGATACAACACCGGCTCCTACTGTACGGCCACCTTCACGG
>CAZWTM010000063.1:0-15485 GCA_964637385.1 uncultured Peptococcaceae bacterium | reverse complement strand
ATAATAAGTGGGGCAATGGGAAAGAGGTGAAAAGAGGTTATGCTGCAGAAAGAAAAGATTAGAACAAGAGGTTTGAATTTATATTATGGTGAACATCATGCCCTGAAAGACATTGACCTCAATGTAAGAACACATAGCATTACTGCACTGATCGGACCATCCGGCTGTGGAAAATCTACCTTTATCCGTACCCTTAACCGTATGAATGATTTAATTGACGGTGTAAGGATTATTGGAGAAGTGTCCATTGATGATGAGAATATCTATCAACCTAATATAGATGTGGTTGCCCTGCGCAAAAAGGTAGGCATGGTTTTTCAGCGGCCTAATCCGTTCCCTATGTCGGTGTATGATAATATTGCCTACGGACCCCGGATCCATGGTATAAAGGATAGAAGAAAGTTAGATGAAATCGTGGAAAAAAGCCTGAAGGGTGCTGCTTTATGGGAGGAAGTAAAAGACCGGCTGCATAAGCCGGCTTTGGGACTGTCCGGTGGTCAGCAGCAGCGTTTATGTATTGCCCGCCTCCTGGCCGTGGAACCGGAAATCCTTTTGATGGATGAACCAACTTCCGCGCTAGATCCCATTTCTACATTAAAGATTGAGGAACTGGTGCAGGAGTTGAAAAAGGATTATACGATTGTAATTGTAACTCATAATATGCAGCAGGCAGCACGTATTTCCGACTTTACAGCTTATTTTCTAAACGGTGAAGTCATTGAATATGATGCTACTGATGTGATATTTACCAATCCAAGGGATCAGCGGACTGAGGACTACATTACGGGTCGTTTTGGTTAAGGAGGGGTAAGGAATGATCACCAGGCATTCTTTTGATGAAAGTTTAGTCGCGTTACAGCAGGAGATCTTACGCATGGGCAGCCTTGTGGAAAACATGATCAGCAGTTCTGTGGAATCACTGGCCAGACAGGATGTAAAAATGGCTGAAGAAGTAATTACCATGGAAAAAGAAATTGATCTCCTGGAAATGGAGATTGAACAGAAATGCTTGAAGCTGATCGCCACCCAGCAGCCCTTAGCCAAAGATTTACGGAGGATTGCAGCTGGTTTTAAAATTATTACCGACCTTGAGCGGATGGCCGATTATTCCCAGGATATCGCCAAGGTGACCATACGTTTAAGCGGGCAGCCCTTGATCAAGCCTCTCATTGATATTCCCAGGATGAGTAATTTGGCGCAAAAAATGGTGAAAGATGCCCTTGATGCCTATGTCAAAGAAGATGTGGAACTGGCTTACCAGATGTGTAAAGATGATGACATGGTTGATCAGATTTATTCCCAGGTTTTCCGGGAGCTTTTAACCTATATGATGGAAGATCCCCGCACCATCAGCCAGGCCACTTATCTTCTTTTTGTGGGCCGGTATATTGAGCGGATTGCGGATCATGCCACCAACATCGGTGAGCAGGTGATTTACCTGGTCACAGGGGAAAAGAAAGAACTGAATGATTAGTTATAAAAAATACACGCATGATCATGCGTGTATTTTTTATAACTAGACACTCATGCTGTTAGCAGCACCGGTATTCAGTCTTGCCTCCACGTATCCCGATCTTCGCATAGAACAGACTAAGGCTCGTTTCGGGAAAAATCAGACCACCCTCGACAGTCCATCCGTGGACTGGCCTCGGGTTGGGTCTGACCTCGTGTCAGCCCCTCTGATTTTTCTGCCTCACTTCGCCAAGTCTGTTTCGCTATGCTCCGATAGGGAACGTTTGGGGCTAAGCCTTCATTCTGATGGATAATTTCAGGGTAGTTACTAACAACTAGCAACTAACAACTAACAGGTATTTTCCCTGGACCGGCAGGAGATAAAGGCCAGTTGTAGAAATATTTTATGATCTAACCATTTTTTCCTAGGTGTGATAAAATTGAGTAATAACGCGGAAGTTAAGCCGGAACATATTAGACAAGCCCAGCGCAGGAAGGGGCGGCTGACAAGGCGAAACCGTGTACTTTTAGTCTTAACAGCCATCTTTTTAATTTTTATGACCAGCGGCTATATCAAGAGCCTGCTGGCATCCTTGCTGGTAGAGGTAGTATCAGGGCAACCCTCGGTCCTGGAGGATGTTACGAAAGCAGAGTTTCTGGTGATCAGGAATGAGATAGCACTGGCAGCCCCTTTTACAGGGCGTTTGGAAATGGTTCGCCCGGAAGGAGAAAGGGTGGCCAGGGGCACAGTCATATGCTATCTCGTCTCCGAGGATGGCACTTCCCTGGAAAAGACAAAACGGCAGGAATTCACGGCACCGCTGGCAGGGGTAGTATCTTACTATATTGACGGCTATGAGAACATTTATAATTCTCAAATCTGGCCCCAACTGGATATCCATCAGTTGGCTGATTTGGAAAAAAGATTAGAAGCCGTAAACTCAGGAGATGCTAAAGAAAAGAAGGTTATTACGGGGGGAAGCTTTTTTGTGAAGGTTATCGATAACCTGAGTCCGGGCTATCTCTACCTGGAAATGGTATCCCAGCTGGAACGTGAATCAAAGATCGGTGACAGCATAGAAATACGACTGGAAAAGCTGGATAACCTGTTGATTCGTGGAAGCATTACGTCCGTGGTGAAAAACGGGGATAAGCTGCAATTATTAATCAGGATTCCTAATTTGCCCGAAACTTACAAATTGCGTAAAGTTCAGGGCCAGATTATTAAGAAGAAATACCGGGGAACCGTCCTTGCGGAGTATTGTTTAGTAGAAAAAGAAGGTAACTACGGAGTATTTGTCTATGCCCAGGGAAAGGTGCAGTGGAAAGGGGTTACCGTGACCGGCAGGCTTAATAAGCAGGTGGTTGTAGATGGGCTTTCGGCTGCCGACCTGGTTATTACCACACCCCAGTTAGTGAAAGAAGGACAGATCATCTTATTTCCACGCCGGTTATCTCTGTAGTTTTGGAGGGTTAACATGGAAGGCATCAGGGAAAACATGCATAACATCCAGGCACTTATTGAAGCTGCCTGCCAAAAAAGGGGCAGAAACCCTGGAGAGGTTAAATTAATAGCTGTTTCTAAGAATTTTCCCGTTGAAACAATCATGAAGGCTTATGAGGCGGGACAGCGTATGTTTGGGGAAAACAGGGTACAGGAACTTGTCCAGAAGATACCCCAGCTTCCCCCTGATATTGAATGGCACCTTATCGGTACGTTACAGCGCAATAAAGTAAAATACATCGTTGATAAAGTAAGTTTAATTCATTCCGTTGATTCTCTTCTTTTGGCCCAGGAAATAAGTAAAAGGGCGCTGAAGGCGGGAGTAACTGTAAACATATTGTTACAGGTTAATATCTCTCAAGAAGCCAGCAAATCCGGGTTTACTGAAGAGGAATTACTAAAAAATATCAAGGAAATCTCGACTTTATCGGGAATAAAGATAAAGGGCCTCATGACCATTGCCCCTCTGGTTACCGACCCCGAAGAGGTACGGCCCATATTCCGCAGGTTAAAGACTTTATCAGGAGAAATTAACGGGATGAAACTTCCCCAGGTAGAAATGAAAGAACTCTCTATGGGGATGAGTGATGATTTTGCAGTAGCAGTGGAGGAAGGGGCGACTTTAGTAAGGATAGGCAGCAAGATCTTTGGCCCCAGAAATTATTAAGAAATTAAGGAGGAGAGAAAGGCATGAAGGTTTTAGATAAGATACTTGACGTCATGGGTTTCACCGAAGTGAGGGAGGAGGTTGTGGTTACTGAGGAAAGCAGTCCTTTTTATGAGAATACGGAGGCAAGAAACCGGAAACCCCGGGGCCAGGTTGTCCCTTTTAACAGCAGTAACAAGGACCAGATAAAAGTTACTTTAGTGGAACCTACCACCTTTGATGATACACAGCAGATAGCCGACAGTTTAAAAAATAAACGGACTGTCATTATTAATCTGGAAAACGTGGATTTTGCCCTGGCCAGGCGCATTATTGACTTTGTGGGAGGTACAGCCTATGCTTTAGGAGGCACCCTGCAAAAAATTGGTTCAGGCATCATCATTGCCGTGCCCAGTAACGTAGATATTTCCGGCGATATTAATGACCTGACCCAACCCAAAGAAGTTTTTGCCTGGATCAGTAAAATTAATCAGGGAACTGAATTGAGGAGGTTTGAACGTTGAGGAATATTGGCTGTATCGGCGGCGGCGCCATGGGCGAGGCGATTTTAGCAGGCCTCGTTCGTAGAGGGGTGGAGCCCGAATCTTTGCTGGTAAGTGACCTTTCCCGTGAACGGCTGGAGTGTTTAAAGAATAAATTAGGTGTAAAGACAACTGTTGACAATAAAGAAGTGGTCCGGCACGGCGAGGTGATTATCCTGGCTGTAAAACCCCAGAATTTCATGGATGCCCTAAAAACTTTTGCTTCTGTTTTGACTCCCGATAAGTTGCTAATTTCCATTGCTGCGGGTATTTCTACTTCCTTTATTGAGGAGGCAGTACCCTTAGGCTGTAAGGTAATACGGGTCATGCCAAATACCCCTGCTTTAATCAATGCGGGAACCACCGTGCTGACAGGGGGAAAGTTTGTTACTAAAGAAGATTTGGCTGTGGCTGAAGAAATATTTAAAGCGGTGGGCAGTGTTACCGTCTTACCAGAGAAAATGCTTAATGCTGTAACCGGTTTAAGCGGCAGTGGCCCTGCTTATGTTTATGTGCTGATTGAAGCCCTGGCTGATGGCGGAGTCTTAGCGGGTTTACCGCGGGATGTGGCGCTTAAACTGGCGGCTGAAACTGTAGAGGGAGCAGCCCGTATGGTCCAGGAAACCAGACTCCATCCTGGCCAACTGAAGGATATGGTAACTTCCCCGGGCGGTACAGCCATCACAGGCCTTGCCCAGATGGAAAAAGCGGGAATAAGGGGTATTATCATGGAAACAGTCCTGGCTGCCACCAGGAGATCCCAGGAGTTATTAAGGAAATAAAGGGGAGTGTATATATTTTGACTTGGCTGATTCCCTATATACGTATTGCTTTTGAAGTTTTGGACTGGTTGATTATTATCAGGGTGCTTCTGTCCTGGATTCCCCATGACCCCTACAACCCTATTTTCCGGTTTATTTACGAAATCACCGAACCGGTGCTGGCACCCTTCCGGAGGCTTCTGGGAAGAAGGATGATGGTAGATTTTTCTCCTATTCTGGCCATTTTTGCTATCCAGCTGGTGGAAATGCTGGTAATTGATTTCTTGAGGGTTATTTGAAAGTATGCTGAAGACGCGTCAGGAAATTCTGCGGCAGCTTAAGACCGGGGAAGAGAAAGCCTTTGTGGCCAGGCTCTTTGATAAAATGAAACTGCTGGAAAAAAAACAGCAGAGCCAGGTCACAGACTTTGCTGATCCTCATCTGCTGGGAGTAGCAGAAAGAATTTTAGAACAATATGGCGATCTCAACTGGGAGAGTTATGGTGGCCATCCTTATGCCGAGCGTAGGAGAATTCTTTTATTTCCGGACTTTTTGGAAATGAGCCTGGAAGCGGCACAAATCACTTTACTGGCCTGTTACGGCGATTTTTCTGCGGTGAAGGTTAGCCACAGGGACTTTCTGGGAGCCCTTTTAGGCACAGGGATCAAACGGGAAAAACTCGGTGATATTTGGTTGGTACCCCAGGGATGTGTAGCTGCAGCAGACAGGGAAATAGCCAACTTTTTGCTGTACGAGCCGCTCAAGGTAAAGGGGGTACCCCTGGAAATCAGGGAACTTGCACAGGAACAGTTTAGCCTGCCTGAACGGGAGGGAAAAAATATTACTACTACGGTACCTTCCTTACGCTTCGATGCCATAGCAGCGGCAGGTTTTGGTACATCCCGGACCAGGATTTGCCGGGAAATTTTTGCCGGGAAAATAAAGGTCAACTGGCAGGAAATCACCAAAACCGATTATCCCCTGAAAGAGGGAGATGTATTATCAGGGCGGGGAAGGGGTCGGGTGATTGTGCAGGAAATAAGTGGCACAACACATAAAGGGAGAATAAGGGTTACCTTGCAGAGATTTGTCTGAGAGAGGTGTTGGCTGTGTTAACTCCCCTGGATATACATAATAAAGAGTTCAAAAAAGGCTTTCGTGGTTATGATGTAGATGAAGTAGATGAGTTTTTAGACGAAGTGATCAAGGATTTTGAGACTTTATATAAAGAAAATATGGAGCTTAAAGACCAGTTGCAAAAGCACCGCGATCATTTAAACCGTTATAAAGAGATGGAAGAAACTTTGCGGAATACCATGGTCTTAGCGCAAAAAATGGCTGATGAAGCCAGGAGAAATGCCGATAAGGAAGTAGACCTCATTATCTGGGAAGCGAAAAAGAAGGCGGAACAGATTATCAATAGTGCCCATGAGCAGGTAATCCAGGCTACGGCGAAATTGGAGGAACTTCGTTCATACGAAAAGCAGCTTTACGTGAAACTGAAAAGCTTTTTGCATACACAGCTTGAACTCTTAGAAAGTGAACATGAAAGAACAGGTCCAGTCTGCGTAACAGAGGAAACAAAGGAGTATAGGGAGCATGGCTTTACCGTGGAATTTGCAGGAGATTAAAGGCGGGGTACAATTTAGCATAAAGGTACAGCCCAGGGCCAGTAAAGATGAAATCACCGGCCTGCAAGGGGATGCCTTAAAGATTAGAGTAACAGCTCCGCCCGTTGATGGTGAAGCCAATGAAGCCTGCATCAGGTTTATTGCCCGGAAGCTGGGGATAGCCCCCAGCAGGGTAACGATTGTCAGTGGACATACAGGACGAAATAAAACAGTATTTGTTGAAGGCGTAAGTAAGGAGCAGTTACTGCAGGAATTAGGTATCTAGCTCTTCTCATTGACTTTCTTCTCTTCTTTGCTTTATAATTATCAGGAATGACGGAAACTAATAGACAATGGCCATGATGGGGAGAGTAGCTTGCCAGAGCTTTTTTCAGCGAGTCCGTGGTGGTGGGAGACGGGTGAAAGCCGGTAGGGGAAGATCACCCCGGAGCCGTAAAGCAGAATCTTAGGATTTGAGGCTATGTTTTACCGGTTAACCCCCGTTACAGGGTTTTTTGAGAGGCAGTACGAAATAATCTGCTGCTATGAGGGTGGTACCGCGGGAAACAGGCTCTCGTCCCTTTTGGGGATGGGAGCTTTTTTTAGTTGGTAGTTGTTAGTTGGCAGTTGTTAGTGGATGAAGTCCGACTACCGACTACCGAAACCAATAATATTATTCTTATTGCTTTCCCGTGCATATTACTGATTCTATAAGCTTTAAAGAGTGGTAAATTATTACTACCAACTATCAACTAGCAACTAACAACTAAAACGAGGTGAATTACAAGCATGTCCAAAGAAGTACAAAACAAGTATAACGATACCCTCAATCTCCCCCAGACGGAGTTTCCCATGCGGGGGAATTTACCCCAGAGGGAGCCGGAAATCCTGCAAAAGTGGGAGGAAATGAAACTCTACAAAGTAGTCCAGAAGGCTACGGCCGGGAAGCCTAAATTTATTCTTCATGATGGACCTCCATATGCCAATGGAAATATCCATTTAGGCCATACGTTAAACAAGGTACTAAAGGATATCATTGTTAAATACCGCAGCCAGAACGGGTATGACGCTCCCTATGTTCCCGGCTGGGATACCCACGGTTTGCCCATCGAACAGCAAGCCATAAAAGCTTTGGGTCTGAACCGGCATGCTATTGACCCTGTTGAATTTAGAAGACACTGTAAGGAATACGCCTTAAAGTATGTGGGTATTCAGCGAGAACAATTTAAACGCCTGGGGGTACGGGGAGACTGGGAAAACCCCTATGTGACCCTTGACCCGGAATTTGAGGCTGTCCAGATCGGTGTATTTGGTGAAATGGCCAAAAAAGGATATATTTACAAGGGCTTGAAGCCTGTCTACTGGTGTCCTCACTGCGAGACAGCCCTGGCCGAAGCGGAAATCGAATATGGTGAAAAGAAATCAGCTTCCATTTATGTGAAGTTTCCTGTCATTCAAGGGAAGGGCCTTTTGGGGCAGGATAACACTTACTTCGTGATCTGGACCACTACGCCCTGGACTCTGCCTGCCAACCTGGCTGTATGTGTTCACCCCGAACTGGATTACAATCTCCTGGCCGTGGGAGAGGAGCGCTACATTGTAGCCAGGGAACTGCAGGAAAATTTCCTGGAAGTCCTGGGTAAGCCCGAAGCTTATGTGGAAAAAACCTTCAAAGGGGAAGAACTGGAAGGAATCATCTGCAGCCATCCCTTCTTCGACAGGCAATCTGTCGTCATTTTAGGAGAACACGTAACCACGGAACAGGGTACCGGCTGTGTCCATACGGCGCCGGGTCATGGTGTGGAGGACTTTGAGGTTGGTAAGAAATATAATCTCCCTGTCCTTTCTCCCGTTGATAATACAGGGAAATTTACGAAAGAAGCGGGTAAATTTGCCGGCATGTTTATTGAGGATGCCAATAAAGCCATTACAGCGGAATTGAAAGAAAAAAACATGCTGCTCTCTTTAGGATTTATCAAACACCAGTATCCGCACTGCTGGCGTTGTAAACAACCCGTGATGTTCAGAGCCACCGAGCAATGGTTTGCCTCTATTGACGGTTTCCGGGAGGCCGCCCTGAGGGCTATTAAAGAAGTGAAATGGATTCCGGCCTGGGGAGAGGAACGCATCCATAATATGGTAGCCGATCGGGGTGACTGGTGTATTTCCCGGCAGCGTACCTGGGGTGTGCCCATTCCCATCTTTTACTGTAAGGAATGTAATAAGGAAATTATCAATGATGCCACCATCAGTCATTTGCAGGAACTTTTCAAGGAGCACGGTGCCGATGTATGGTGGGCCAGGGAAGCCAAAGACTTAATTCCTGAGGGTTTGACCTGCCCTGCATGTGGTGGAAAGGAATTCCGTAAAGAGACGGATATCATGGATGTCTGGTTTGATTCGGGTTCCAGCCATTTTGCTGTTCTGGAAACAAGGCCGGATTTAGTCTGGCCTGCGGACCTTTACCTGGAGGGCAGTGACCAGCACCGGGGTTGGTTTAACTCCTCCCTCTCTACCTCCGTAGCCGTCAGGGGAGTAGCCCCTTACAAAGCAGTTTTAACCCATGGTTTTCTGGTAGATGAACAGGGAAGAAAGATGTCCAAGTCTCTCGGAAACGGTATCGATCCCTTAGAAGTTATTGAGCAGATGGGGGCCGACATCTTAAGGCTCTGGGTAGCTTCCGCCGATTACCGTTCTGATGTGGCAGCTTCACCCAACATCCTCAAACAGATAGCAGAAGCTTATCGCAAGATCCGCAATACCTGCCGCTACCTCTTAGGCAACCTTTATGACTTTGAACCCGAGAAAGATGCCATACCCTATGAAAAAATGGTAGATATCGATAAATGGGCCCTTTTTAAATTGCATAAGCTGATCAAACGTGTGACCGAGGCCTATGAGAATTATGAATTCCACACAGTTTATCACAGTATCCATAACTTCTGCGCCGTGGATATGAGCGCCATCTACCTGGATATTATCAAAGACCGGGTGTATACGGCTAAGGCTCAATCCATGGAAAGAAGAAGTGCCCAAACTGTAATCTTTGAGATCATTACCGCTCTGGTGAAAATGCTTACTCCTATTTTGGCCTTTACCACAGAAGAAATCTGGCAATACCTGCCCTACAAGAACAAGGCCGAGACTGTACAGATTGCAGGCTGGCCCGAGCTCAAGGCAGAGTATATTGACAGTGACCTGGAAGCCAAATGGGATAAGATTCTGGAAGTAAGAGACTTTGTGGCCAAACCCCTGGAAGAGGCGAGGCGGGCCAAGCTCATCGGCCACTCTTTAGACGCTCAGGTGAATCTCTATGCCAATGAGGAGTGGTATCAATTCCTGGAGCCTCTAAAAGAAGACCTGGCTACTATTTTCATTACTTCCGGAGTAGTACTCCATAAAGGCGACGGAACAGGCGAGGTTTATACCAGTGAAGACTTGCCCGGTTTAGCTGCCAAGGTGGAAAAAGCTCCCGGAGTAAAATGCGAGCGCTGCTGGATCTATTCGGAAACCACAGGACAGGATGCCGAGCATCCCGGCCTCTGCAAGCGCTGTGCCGACGTTTTGAGGTAATTGAACGACCTCCGACTTCCGAATTCCGATTTGCATGTATTCCTTTAAAAAGCAAATACCCTGTATCACGAGATACGGGGTATTATTTTTTTCCCCGGAAAGGCCTGATTTTACCAAAAAAGAAGAGAGGGATGTTCTTCAAAAGCATAGTACTTTTTAGTATTATTGGCTATGAGGTGATTTAAAGTTGTTACAACATTTAGTGGGGATAGCCAAGCATCTCTTTATGGAATTAGCTGTGGTACTAATCTTTGTTTTCTTTCTTAGTAAGGCTAAGGTTTTTAAAAACATCATGCTTAAACGGGATACATCCTGGCCTGAAAAAGTGTTTTTAACTGTTTTCTTTGGTCTTATTGGGATATTGGGTACTTATAATGGTATACCTATAGAAAATACGATAGCCAATACACGGGCAGTAGGAGTTATTGTGGCTGGGTTGGTGGCAGGTCCTACAGTAGGTTTAGGGGCAGGATTGATAGCCGGTATTCACCGTTTTTCTCTGGGCGGATATACTGTGTTTGCCAGTTCATTTTCTACTGTGGCCGAAGGGTTTTTAGCCGGTCTTTATTATGATAAGATTCGTTATAAAAAAGTAAGGTGGCCTTATGCCTTAGGTTTGGCCTTAGGCTTGGAAATCCTGCATATGGGGGTACTGGTAATCATGTCCAAGCCCCTGGCCCAGGCTGTGAGGTCGGTGGAAATGATCGGTCCACCCATGATTATAATTAATGCCCTTGGCGTGGCTGCTTTTGTGGCTATTTTGGAAAGTGTTTATCGAGATCAAGAAAAACGAGAAGCAACGGCAGCCCAATTAGCTTTGCAGATTGCCAACGAGACCCTTCCTTTTCTAAGGAAAGGATTAAATCGCTACTCCGCTGAAAAAGCTGCCAAAATTATTTTTGAGATGGTGGAAGGGCTTGGGGCAGTAGCCATAACTACACCCAAGAAGATACTTGCCTTTGTCGGAACAGGTAGTGACCATCACTCTCCGGAAACGGATATTTTCACGCAGAGTACCGCAGAGGTACTGGAAACCGGAGAGTATAGTGTAGTCCAGACAAAGGATGAAATTGGTTGTCCTGCGGACAATTGCCCCCTGGCCTCTAAAGTAACAGTACCTTTAAAAGAAAATAATGAAGTCGTAGGTTCACTGGTACTATATAAGTTAACTGAACAGAGCATTACACCCTTTGAAATTGAATTGGCCCTGGGTTTAGCCCAGTTAATTTCCACACAAATTGAGATTAGCAGGGGTCAGATGCAGTCGCAGTTACTGGCGGAAGCGGAAATTAGGGCCCTCCAGGCCCAGATCAATCCCCACTTTCTTTTTAATGCTCTCAATACAATTGTGTATTACTGTAGAAAAGATCCGGAGATGGCGAGAGACCTCCTCATTCATTTGGGAGAGTTTTACCGGGAAAATTTAGTAAACCCCGATCAATTAGTGGACCTTGATACGGAACTCAAACATGTAGATTCTTATATCAAAATAGAAATGGCTAGATTTCGCGGTAAACTGCAAGTCATTTATCAAATCTCACCAGAATGTAAATGTATGGTACCCCCATTAATCCTGCAACCCATTGTGGAAAATGCCATAAAACACGGTATACTACCCAAAAAAGAAGGAGGGATTATTACAATTTCCGGTAAAGTTTCGGAGGACAAGGTTATTTTGACGGTAGAAGATAATGGGGTAGGGATGAAGCCTGAATTAATAAAAAAGCTGCTGGAATATAATTCCGACCGTAAACATATAGGCCTTTCTAATGTAGATAGCCGGCTGAAAAATATCTATGGTAGTAATTGCGGTTTACAGATTGAAAGTTGGCCGGGGCGAGGTACTCGCGTGACCATTCCCATTCCCTTGCGAAAGGAGGATACAAGTCATGATGAAGGCTTTACTGGTAGATGATGAGTTTCCGGCCAGAGGCGAATTAAGGTGCCTCCTGGAGGAGATTGGCAGGATTGAGGTTGTAGGAGAATGTGAAGACGGGGAAGAAGCCCTTGATTTTCTTAAAAAAAATGCCATTGATGTAGTTTTTCTAGATATTCAAATGAGTGTTAAAGACGGGTTGACTACTGCTTGGGAGATTATTCAATTACCTCATCCTGCCCAAATTGTCTTTACCACAGGTTATAATGAGTATGCCGTCAAGGCTTTTGAATTAAATGCAGTGGACTATGTCATGAAGCCTTACTCTAAAAAACGGTTGGAGCAAACCGTACAAAAGCTGGTAGATCTTAGGCAAGAAAAAAAATGGGAGAACAGTAAGATCTACGAATTATTAGCTAAAAAATTAGTTGCCAATCAAGGGAGATTATCCGTTTGGGCCCATGATAGGCTTGTAGTACTAACTACAGCTCAAATCCTTTGTGTGAAAGCTGAAGGGAAAGGTAAGAGCGTTTTATATACAGAAAAAGGTAATTTCTTTACGGGATTTACTCTCAAAGAAATTGAAGAAAAATTGAATTCTTCTCAATTTTTGCGTACCCATAAAAGTTATCTGGTTAATCTGGAAAAGATTCGGGAAATTATTCCCTGGTTTAATAATACTTATGTATTAGTTTTAGAGGGCTATACAGGAGAAAATATACCTGTGAGCCGACATTATATTAAAGAGTTTAATGAAAAGATGGGAATTTAAATGCATCTTATCGACCAAAAAGGGGCTTTTAACCCCTTTTTTTTCATCTTAATCCCTAAAAACCGACGGGGTTATAAATTCTAAGTATATTTGAAATAGAGAGTCAAAATATGAAAGCAAAGGAGATGGAATTATGCATGATTTACGGGCGCTATCTGGCTTAAAAGTACTGGACCTTTCCCGGGTTTTGGCCGGGCCTTACTGCGGGATGGTTTTGGCAGACCTGGGAGCTGAAGTCGTGAAGGTAGAAATGCCTGGTGTTGGTGACGACTCCAGGGCTTTCGGTCCCTTTGTAGGTTCAGAGAGTGCATATTTTATGAGTTTAAACCGGAACAAGGAAAGTATTACCCTGAATCTTAAGGAAGAAAAGGCAAAAGAAATTTTTCTACGCCTGGTAGAAAAGTTTGACGTGGTTCTGGAAAACTACCGGCCCGGAACTATGGAAAAGCTGGGTTTGGGGTATGACCGTCTTTCCCAGGTTAACCCCCGCCTGATTTATGCTGCCACCTCCGGCTTTGGGCATACGGGTCCCTATAGTTTAAAACCAGCCTATGATGTAGTAGTTCAGGGGATGGGCGGAATTATGAGTATTACAGGTCATCCAGGCGGGCCCCCGACGCGGGTTGGTGCTTCCATCGGGGATATCACTGCTGCTTTGTTTACAACTATTGGTATTCTTGCAGCCCTTAACATGCGCCATGAAACAGGGAAAGGGCAAAAAGTGGATGTGGCCATGCTTGATTCCCAGGTAGCTATCCTGGAAAATGCCATTGCCCGTTACGAAGTTACGGGTCAGGTTCCAGAGCGGATTGGTAACCGCCATCCTTCCATTACCCCATTTACTTCTGTACAAGCAGCGGATGGGTATCTGATTATCGCTATCGGTAACGATAGTCTGTGGGCTAAATTCTGTCGTATGGTAGCCAGAGAAGAGTTAATTGATGATCCTAGGTATCGTACTAACAAGGACCGGACTGATAACTGGGATGCTTTAGAGCCAGTATTGACAGAGATATTTGCCAACAAGACAGTGAATGAATGGATTAGTTTGTTAGAGTCTGCCGGTATTCCATGTGGACCCATTAATACTGTCGACAAGGTTGTTTCGGATCCCCAGGTACTGGCCAGAAATATGATCGTGGAAGTAGAACATCCCGTGGCAGGAAAACTTCGTATGGCAGGTTGCCCTATTAAGTTGTCCGCCGTTCCCGGAAGGGAAATCCGGAGGCCAGCTCCCTTATTGGGCCAGCATACAACAGAAGTACTTTCCCGGTATCTCGGCATGTCGAAGGATGAAATTGAACACCTGAAGATTCAGGGTGTTGTTTAAAAGCAAAGGAAGGAAAAAAGAAAAGGGGGGTATAATGAATGGAGATCTATGGACTTGGTATTATAGCCGCCTGTATGTTTGTTGGTGTTTTTGTGGGGAGTATATTGGCCAAACTGCTGGGAGTATCGGGTGATGTGGGCGGAGTAGGTATCGCCATGCTGCTCCTGGTATTGGTGTCCAACTACATTAAATTGGATGAGAAAACTCAGAATGGAATTAAATTAATTAGCAACCTTTACATCCCTATCATTGTAGCCATGGCTGCTACTCAAGATGTGGTCAAAGCTCTTTCCGGTGGAGCAGTGGCCTTCCTGGCAGGCGGGGTAGCTACAGTAGCATCATTTTTCCTGGTTCCCTTGCTGTCACGTATCGGTAAAGGGGATAAAATTTCCCAGGGAAGGGAGATGTAGATATGAGTTTTGTTGAAATTGCTGCCGGTATTATTTCCAAGAACAGCCTGGTGATGTCCTTTGCTATTGTGGCTGTGATGATGTTCGTTGGGTACCGCTTATCCGGGTTATTAGGTGAAAAACGTTTTGGTTCTGCTTTAGCCATTGTTATTGGTCTGGTACTGGCGCTGATTGCCGGTAAATACACCGGTGGTTCCAAGGGGATTGCAGACATTAAAATTCTCTCAGGTTTCGGAGTTCTTGGCGGTGCTATGTTTCGAGATTATGCCATCATTTCTACTGCTTTTGGCGCCAATATTGAAGAACTGAAAAAAGCCGGTGTAGCCGGGATAGTTTCCCTGTTTGTCGGTGTTATCTTTTCCTTTGTAGTAGGGGCGGCCTTTGCTCTAGCTTTTGGTTTCAAGTCAGCAGTAGATGTGACTACCATCGGAGCGGGGGCTGTTACCTTCATTGTTGGCCCTGTTACGGGAGGTGCTTTGGGGGCCAGTTCAGCGGTAGTTGCCCTGTCGATTGCTGCCGGTGTGGTCAAATCGGTATTATGTATGATCATTACACCACTGGTAGCCCCTTATATTGGCCTGAATAATCCCCAGTCGGCTATGGTTTTTGGTGGATTGTTAGGGACAACTAGCGGTGTGGCTGGGGGCCTGGCTGCTACTGATCCTAAACTGGTGCCTTACGGTGCCATGACTGCTACTTTTTATACGGGATTGGGATGCCTGTTGGCCCCGTCGGTGCTCTTTATGATTGTTCGTGCTATACTGGGCAGTTAAAATGAAGTCTTTCTCAGTTAGCAAAGTATTGTTTTTTAATCATTGAGATAACAGCTTGGAAAGACAAAGTCCTCGCCATCCGGGGGCTTTTGTTTTGACTTGATATCACCAATAGAAAGAACCAATAGAAAGAGGGGAATTACGAAATGAGTATCAGAGCTAAAATTGATGATCTTTTGGTCCGTAGTAAAAAGATTGAAGCAGGCGGCGGTCAAAAAGCCATCGATAAGCAGCAC
>CAZWTM010000062.1:0-15582 GCA_964637385.1 uncultured Peptococcaceae bacterium | reverse complement strand
TACTGCACTTTTGGTGTATCTCTTTTTTTCAAGGTGCAATTTGCTGTTAATTTGTTCTAAATACTCTTAGTCTGCATTTTTCATATGCTAGTTAACATTACCCACTTGACTTAATATATGTTATTCAGGCAGCTTCTTTTCAATACAGGTAAGCCTGATTTTAATTTCAAAAAAATTTATCAGGATAGCAGGAATATTTTAGTTTAGGAAGAAGTAGAAGTAGTAGAGTATTGTAGAGTATTTAAGTAGTCATTATAGCATGTAATTTTCTGAAAAATTATCTAGCGGATGAAGCCTGGCGGGAGAGCCTCAAGAAGAGCACCGAAGGAGCAAGGCCGGAAGTTACGACCCCGGTTGAATCTCTCAGGTCCCAGTACCGCAGGCAGACGAAACTCTGGAGAGCACCTGGTAGAATTTTGCCGGGCACCAAAGGGGTAAAGCTTATTATAAGCCAAACTCTCAGGTAAAAGGACAGAGGAAATAGTAGCTTTGTTTAGCTATTGTTTCCTCTGTCCTTATTTTATTAGTTGATAGTTGTTAGTTGATAGTTGTTAGTTGGTAGTTGTTAGTTGGTAGTTGATAGTTATTTGTTGCTTGTCTCCCTGACGTAAACCGTGAAACCGTGATTCTTGGCACGGGATCACGAATATCTTGCATTCATTTTTTCCACAAGAATTGGGAAACATTTTGAGAAAGAGGTGATATCTTTTGGGGGAACTGAAAAAAACTACATTATACGAACTGCACAAAAAGCTGGGCGCTAAAATGGTGGAATTTGGCGGATGGGAAATGCCTGTGCAGTATACCGGAATCATCGAGGAACATAAAGCCGTACGCAGTGCAGCGGGGGTCTTTGATGTCTCGCATATGGGAGAGATTCTGGTTAAAGGACCCGGTGCCCTGGCCTTGATTCAAAAGCTTATAACTAATGATGCGGCAAAGCTTACCGTGGGGCAGGCGCTTTACAGTCCTATGTGTTACCCTTCGGGAGGAGTTGTCGATGATCTCTTAGTATATCGTCTCGAGGACGATGAGTACTGGCTGGTGGTGAACGCAGGCAATAAGGATAAGGATTTTGCCTGGATTAAGAAGTACCAGGAAGGTGAGGTAACGGTAGAGGATATATCAGACAAGACAGGCCAAATTGCCATTCAGGGCCCCAAAGCCCAGGATATTCTCGGCAAGATTACGGATATTCATCTGGGGGAAATCAAGTACTTCCGTTTTGCCTGGGCCGCAACAGCAGGAGTTAAAACTCTGGTTTCCCGGACAGGATATACGGGCGAGGACGGGTTTGAACTTTATATGAAGGCAGAAGAAGCACCTATCGTTTGGGAGGCCCTTCTTTCCACGGGGAAGGATGACGGACTTGTGCCTGTGGGATTGGGAGCCCGGGATACCCTACGTTTTGAAGCCAGGCTTCCCCTCTATGGACATGAATTAAATGAAGAATATACACCCTTGGAGGCAGGATTGGGTTTCTTTGTGGCTTTCACTAAGGCCGAGAATTTCATCGGCAAAGAAGCCTTGTTAAAGCAAAAGGCTGAGGGCATTCCCCGCAAACTGGTGGGTTTTGAAATGGTTGACAGGGGTATCCCCCGGGCAGGTTATAGAATAGAAAAAAATAACATATACATTGGAGAGGTGACCTCGGGAAGTTTTGCCCCTTCTCTTGGTAAGAACCTGGGGTTGGGTTATGTTAAGTCTGGGGAAGCTTTCCTGGACAATGAAATCAATGTTATTGTCAGGGATAAAGGCCTGCGGGCCCGTATCATAAGAACACCATTTTATAAGAGGGAGGTAAAGTAAAATGTATCCAAGTCATTTAAAGTATACCAGAGAACATGAGTGGATTAGTATCGAAGGGAATAAGGCTGTTATCGGGATAACCGAGTATGCCCAAAAAGCCCTTGGTGATGTGGTATTCGTAGAATTACCGGAACTGGAGAGGAAGGTGGAAATCGGCGAAGCTTTTGGTGTCGTTGAATCCGTTAAGGCTGTTTCGGACATCTATGCGCCATGTTCAGGCATTATCACCGCTGTAAACGAAACACTCCTTGACAGTCCGGAATTAATCAACCAGGATCCCTATGGGGATGGCTGGATCATCGAAATGGAAATTTCCGAGTTAGCTGATGACTTGCTGAGCGCCGAGGAATATGAGGATTTAATTGCCCGGGAGGCTGAGTAGTATGCATTATTTACTTCATACTCCTGCCCAAGTTGAGGCCATGCTCAAAAGCATTGGCGTACATTCTACGGAGGAACTTTTTCGGGATATTCCCGAAAACATAAGGCTAAAGGATCCCCTTACCTTGCCTGAGGGCCTTTCTGAAAATGTTGCCTGGCGGCATCTGCAGGAGTTAGCCGGTAAAAATAAAGATGCCGGCCAGTATATCTGTTTTTTGGGGGCAGGGGCATACCAGCATTACCAGCCCAGAGCCGTTAATCATCTCTTGTCCCGGTCCGAATTTTACACGGCGTATACGCCTTATCAGCCCGAAATCAGCCAGGGAACACTCCAGGCCATCTTTGAATATCAGACCATGATTTGTGAATTAACAGGAATGGATGCGGCCAATGCTTCGGTCTATGACGGTGCTACTGCTTTAGCCGAAGCGGCCCTGATGGCCGCAGAAGCTACCAAGAGAAGTAAGATCCTGGTAAGCAGTGCTGTACATCCTGAATACCGTGCTACGATGGAGACATATCTCCATGGCCGGGGGATCAGCCTGGAGCTTACCCCCTACTGGGGGGGGCTGACCTGTCAGGATACCCTGGGTAAAAAGATAAACAAGGACGTGGCTGCCTTGGTCATCCAGTATCCTAATTTTTTTGGCAGTATTGAGAACCTTCAGCAATTTGCCGAAATGGCCCACGCTGTAGGGGCACTTTTTATCGTGTGTGCTGACCCGGTGTCCCTGGGAGTCTTACAAAGTCCGGGAAAATTAGGTGCCGATATTGTTGTGGGTGAAGGACAGAGCCTGGGGCTGCCCCTTAGTTTTGGAGGACCTTATCTTGGTTTTATGGCTACCAGGGAAAAATACATGCGCCGTTTGCCAGGGAGGATTGTAGGAAAGACAGTGGACCGCCTGGGACGGGAAGGATTTGTCTTAACTTTGCAGGCCCGGGAACAGCATATCCGCCGGGAAAAAGCCAGTTCCAATATCTGTTCCAATCAGGCCCTTTGCGCTCTGGCGGCTACTTTATACCTCTCTTTAATGGGACCCAGGGGGCTTGAACAGGTGGGATATCAGTGCCTGCAGAAAAGCCATTACGCTAAAACACTTTTAAGTAAAATAAAAGGTGTGACTATTCCTTTCCATGTTCCTACTTTTAAAGAATTTGTAGTAAAAACGGAGGAATCCCCCGAAAGCATTAACCGGCGTCTCTGGGAGGCGGGTATTTTGGGCGGTTTGGATCTGGGAAGATTTTATCCTGAATTAACCAACCATATCCTGCTTTGTGTCACAGAAGTGCGAACAAAAGAAGAGATTGACAAACTTGCTCAGGTTTGGGGTGATAATGGATGATGGAAAAATTGATATTTGATAAAAGCGTGGATGGGAGACGCGAAGATTATCTTCCTGAATTAGACCTGCCTGCCATAGACATGTCCGAGCTTTTGCCACAAGAACTGAGGAGGGAAGAGAAACCCCGCATACCCGAGCTTGCGGAAATAGATGTGGTACGTCATTATACACGTTTATCCAGGCTTAATTATGGTGTGGATACAGGATTTTATCCTCTGGGCAGCTGTACCATGAAGTATAATCCTAAAATCAATGAGGATGCTGCCAATTTACCTGGATTCAGCCAGCTTCACCCTTACCAGCCTGAGGAATATACCCAGGGTGCCCTGGAACTGATGTATACTACCCAGCAATATTTAGCGGAAATTGCCGGCATGGATGCCTTCACCCTCCAGCCTGCGGCCGGTGCCCACGGGGAATTTACCGGGTTACTGATCATCATCGCCTATCATGCTGCCCGGGGAGACCATAAACGGACCAAGGTTATTGTCCCCGATTCCTCCCACGGGACTAACCCAGCTACGGCAGCCTTATGCGGCTGCAGCATTATACAAATACCCTCTAATGAAGATGGCAGTGTAAACCTGGATGCTTTACGGGCAGCGGTAGGCGAGGATACAGCGGCCTTGATGCTTACCAACCCCAGTACTTTAGGAGTTTTTGAAACACAGATTTTGGAAATCGCCCATATTGTTCATGAAGCAGGAGGATTGTTGTACTATGACGGGGCCAATATGAACGCTATTATGGGATATGCCCGTCCTGGCGATATGGGTTTTGACGTGGTACACTTCAACCTGCATAAAACATTTTCCACTCCCCACGGAGGTGGAGGCCCCGGTTCAGGACCCGTAGGGGTAAAGGCTTTTCTGGAACCTTATTTGCCCAAACCGGTGGTAGCAAGGCGAGAGGAAACAGGGGCTTACTACCTGGATTATGATAGACCTCATTCCATTGGTAAAGTGAAGGCTTTTTACGGCAATTTTGGTGTGGTGGTCAAAGCCTATACTTATTTAATCATGATGGGGCGTGAGGGGTTAAAAGAAGTCAGCGAAAAAGCTGTTTTAAATGCCAATTATCTCATGAGCCTTTTGAGTCCTACTTACCATCAACCCTTCAGCGGGCCCTGTAAACACGAATTTATCATTACGCCCAAAACTCTCAAGGAAACCGGCATTCACACCATGGATATTGCCAAACGTCTCATCGATTATGGTTTTCATCCACCTACGGTCTATTTCCCACTCATCGTCGAGGAAGCTTTAATGATTGAACCTACGGAGACAGAAAGCAAGGAGACTTTAGATGCTTTTGCCAAAACGTTAATAAAAATTGCTGAGGAGGCCAGGGACAATCCTGAACTTCTTAAGGATGCACCCCATGTTACTCCTGTGAGCCGTTTGGATGAAGCTGCTGCTGCCCGTAAACCGGTCATCAGGTGGCGACCCGGGAGTGGGGAGTAGTCATTATTACGACTCCGATTTCCTAATAAGTTAATCGCTGCCCGCTAACCGCCACCAGCTACCCGAAAATATACTGCTAATTCGGGTATCGGGAAACGGGAAACGTCAGTCACTAGTAACTATCCAACTAACAACTACCAACTAACAACTGAACCTTGCACCTCCGCCTTTTCTCCATCATATATTACAGAAGGGACGGGGTAGGGGGGAATTATTAAATGAATAAGGCAGCGTTTTTTTCCGGTCCTGGAACTGCATATGCATATGCAATTAAGGACGGCGGCGAGCGGACTCTTGAAGTTTATCCGGAGACATTGCCGGCTTTGAGGTTCTTAAAGCGGAGGGGGTTTATCCTGATTCTAATCACCTCCGACCGTCAGGCGTTTAGGAATTTCCTGGGCTGTATTAAGGATAAGACCTTAGAACTCTCTTGCTGGAATGGGGAAATGGAGGAGTTAAATCGTTTGCTGCAAAAAAAAGAAATAGATATAAAAGAAAGCTGTATTATTACGGACGGTCCTTATCTTAAACTGCTGGGGGATATGGGATGCAGGATTTTTCTTGTTCTCACAGGTACGGGTGTTTGTACCCTTAATTCCTTTGATTTCAGTGAAGGGCTCGGTGTAACAGATATATGTAAAAACATCTATTCGGCTGCCTTTAGTATAACAATGTTAAATAGAAAAGCTCTTACAGAAGCGTAAGGGCTTTTTTTATTACGAGTAGGAAAGTATATTCTTCCTTAATGTGTTACTTTCCGTTACGAGTAACAAAAAAGCATCCTTGGTGCATTATTAAATGCTTTTTTATAAAATATTTTTGCCTGGATTTGACGAAAAGGCGGGAAATATTCATCATAAGCTGTTATAATAATAACTTAATATCAGGTAACCAAGGAGGTATTTTTTATGAATCAATGGAAGGCCAAAGACCTTGAATCTACTCAGCAACGTGTCATTGTTACCGTGGTAGGTCAGGACAGGGTAGGGATTATCGCCGGAGTTTCCGGTATATTAGCTGCCCAGGGAGTTAATATTTTAGACATCAGCCAAACCATTCTCCAGGATTTCTTTACGATGATCATGGTGGTGGATATTGCCCACTGTAAGGTAAGTCTCCAGGAATTGCAGCTACTGCTGAAAAACAAGGGAGAAGAGCTCGGGGTTAATATTATCGCCCAGCATGAAGATGTTTTTAAATATATGCACCGCATTTAGGAGGTAGGATTATGCCAATAGCTTTTTCACCTGCGGAAATAATGGAAACCATCCGCATGGTTCAGGCAGAAAAATTAGATATACGCACAATTACCATGGGTATTAGCCTGCGTGACTGTACCCACAGCGATATTCAGACAGTAGCCAGGAAAATATATGATAAAATAACAAAAAAAGCAGAAAATCTGGTAAATGTAGGTGAAGCCATTTCCCGGGAGTATGGCATCCCTATTATCAACAAAAGAATTTCCGTCACACCCATTGCCATCGTTGGTGAAGGGTGTGAGAGCGGGGATTACCTTATCCTGGCTAAGGCCATGGACAGAGCGGCCCGGGAAGTGGGAGTGAACTTTATTGGTGGGTTTTCTGCTTTAGTGCATAAAGGTTTTACCAAGGGTGATGAAAATTTATTTAATTCTATTGCTCAAAGTTTAGCTGAAACGGAAAGGGTTTGTTCCTCGGTTAATGTAGCTTCTACCAAGGCAGGTATTAATATGGACGCCGTTTATCGTATGGGTCAGATTATTAAAGAGACGGCAGAGTTGACCAAGGAACAGGGAGCCCTGGGCTGTGCTAAGCTGGTGGTATTCTGCAACGTACCGGAGGACAACCCTTTTATGGCCGGGGCCTTCCATGGTATCGGTGAACCGGAGACAGTAATCAATGTAGGGGTGAGCGGACCCGGTGTTGTTTTGAACGCAGTTAGACAGAATCCTAACGTGGACTTCGGCACCCTGGCCACCATCATTAAACATACAGCTTTTAAAGTTACACGCATGGGGGAACTGGTGGGAAGGGAAGCAGCCAAAAGATTAAACGTTCCCTTCGGTATAGTTGACCTGTCCTTAGCACCTACCCCGGCCATTGGGGATAGTGTGGCTGATATTCTTGAAGCTATGGGCCTGGAAAAAGTAGGTACCCACGGTACTACCGCAGCTTTAGCCCTTTTAAACGATGCCGTTAAAAAAGGCGGTGCCATGGCTTCATCTTATGTAGGCGGTTTGAGCGGGGCTTTTATTCCCGTTAGTGAAGATGCGGGAATGATTAAGGCTGTGGAAGAAGGAAGTTTAAGTATAGATAAATTAGAAGCCATGACCTGTGTATGCTCCGTGGGCCTGGATATGATTGCGATACCGGGTGATACTTCGGCAGAGACCATTGCGGCTATTATTGCTGATGAAGCGGCCATCGGCATGATCAATAAAAAGACTACCGCCGTGCGTATTATTCCTGTTCCCGGTAAGAAAGTGGGGGAAAGGGTGGAATTTGGCGGTTTGTTGGGCACCGGTCCCATTATGCCTGTCCATGAATACAGTGCCGAAAAGTTTGTGAAAAGGGGCGGCCGAATTCCGGCACCTATCTTAGCTTTAAATAACTGATCGAGTATATAACATGACCGGAGGTGTTGAAAATGTACTTTCTCGAACCGGGTCAGATGAACACCGAAAAAACAGTGGAATTAGTTCTGTCCAGAGCCAAAGAATTGGGAATTAAGCATGTAGTCGTCGCTTCCTGTAGTGGCGAAACTGCTTTGAAGTTCCTGGGCAAGGGTTTAAATGTAGTCTGTGTTACCCATCATGTGGGTTTTGCCGGTCCGGGAGTAGATGAAATGTCCCCCGAAAACAGGGAGCGGTTGGAAAAAGGGGGTTGTAAAATACTTACCACTACCCACTTACTGGCAGGGGTGGACAGGGCCTTAAAAAATAAGTTTGGCGGTATTTACCCTGCGGAGATTATGGGATTTACCTTACGTTTTTTTGGACAGGGTGTAAAAGTAAGCATAGAGATAGCCTCCATGGCTTTGGATGCAGGACTTATTCCTTACGGGGAAGAGGTTATAGCTGTAGGAGGGACGGCAGAAGGAGCTGATGCTGCCATTGTGGTCACACCCGCCCACTCCAATAATTTCTTTGAAACAAAAGTTCATGAAATCATCTGCAAGCCAAGAAACTGGTAATTACGATTTCCGAAGTCCGCTCTCCGATTGCCGAAATATTACTTTACTTTTGGAGGGTCTTTTGCTGTTAGTTAAAGAAAATTGAACTAAGTTTCCTCAACAAACAAGCAAGTAGACTTAAGGTTGTAGGGAACCTTAAGTCTTTTTATTTAGTAGTATTTAGCAATTTTTTGCACATAATAAGGTTATATATTCAATTTCCCGTTTAAAGAACCTTAAAATAACTAATAACTGGCAACTAGTAACTAAATAAAGAGGGATGATTTATGCCGGAGCAGGAAGCAAAATACCGACTAGAGGCGAAGGTTGACGAACTTATCATTGCTATGGAAAAAATGAAACTAGCCGAATATGTAGAATACCTGCACAATACCAGGAAAATGCTGATGATAAATTTAATGGCCGGTGTAGCCCGGGGACTGGGAATGGCTATAGGTTTTACTGTTTTAGGTGCAGTAGTTCTTTACCTGCTCCAGAAAATCGTATTGTTAAACCTGCCGCTCATCGGTAACTTTATTGCGGAAATTGTAGAAATGGTCAATGAACATATGAAGACTAAACCTTAAATATTTAGTTAGGGAGGTACCAACATGACTAAAGATGTAATGGATGCCATCAGGGATAGACGGAGTATCCGCAAGTTCAAACCTGAATCCTTGCCCCCTGCCACAGTAAGCCGGATCTTAGAAGCAGCGCTGTGGGCACCTTCGGCAGGAAATCTGCAGCCATGGAAATTTTACGCTGTTTACAACCAGAGTAAAAAAGAAGAAATCATGCATGCCGCCCTGAATCAGAAGGTTTTAGCGGAAGCCCCCCTCATCGTAGTAGTCTGTGCAGATACTTCTTTAGCCCGGTTACGCTATGGAGAGCGGGGAGAGAAGTTATACTGCCTGCAGGATACTGCAGCGGCTGTCCAGAATATGCTGCTGGCAGCCACAGCTTTTGGTGTGGGAAGTCTCTGGGTCGGTGCTTTTCAGGAAGAAATGGTGAAGCAAATACTGGAGATACAAGGACAACTGCGACCGGTGGCGATTATTGCTTTGGGTTATGCCGAAATGGAACCTAATCAACCCTCCAGGCGCTCTCTGGAAGAGGCAGTATACGTTGTGAAGTAGCAGCAGGTGAACACCAGCTGCTTTTTACTTATATTACTTAAAATGAGATGGTCCATAGATTTAAGAATAGATTGGTTGATTGCGCCTCGTTGGCTAATTATGTTAATATAATATAGTGAATAAGATTATAATAAGAAATATTTATGGAGTGAACAATGTATTTTTGGGCAACATTAGTTTTAACGCTAATACTGGACAGAGCAACAAAGTATCTCGTTACCACGCATATGCTGCTGGGACAAACCATACCGTTGATTCCTAACTTTTTCCATATTACTTATGTGAAAAATCCCGGGGCAGCTTTTGGTATATTGGCTGAGAAAACCTGGTTTTTTATTGTTATTACGATTTTTATTCTATTAGCTCTTTTATACCTGGCTTATTCAGAAGGCAGAAAGAGTCTCTTTTTAACGGTGACTTTAGGATTGGTAGCGGGGGGAGCAATTGGTAATCTTATCGATCGTGTGCAAACGGGCCTGGTTATTGATTTTATTGATTTTCGCGGAATCTGGCCTTTCGTATTTAATGTGGCTGATTCGGTCATCGTAGTGGGTATGATACTTTTAGCCTATCATGTACTGAAATCTGATAAATTATAGGAGAAATTATGCAGGAATACAAGTTTACTATTAACCAGGAACAGCAAGGAAGGCGCCTGGACGTGTTTTTAACGGAACATCTCCCCGAGGTCAGCCGTTCCCAGGTGCAAAAGTTGATAGAAGAAGGAAACATTACCGTAAATGATACATGGCAAAAAAGCAATTATAAATTAAAAAAGGGAGACGCTATCAGAGCCCTGATTCCGGCCCCCGAACCCTTAAAGGTGGAAGCGGAACCCATTCCCCTGGATATTGTCTATGAAGACCAGGATGTGATTGTCATCAATAAACCCCAGGGGACGGTAGTTCATCCGGCCAATGGCAATTACCGGGGAACGCTGGTGAATGCCCTTTTGTATCACTGCCGGGATCTTTCCGGTATCAACGGAGTCTTGCGGCCGGGTATAGTTCATAGAATAGATAAGGACACCTCAGGTCTTTTGGTGGTGGCTAAGAACGATAAGGCCCATGTGCGTCTTGCCCAGCAAATAAAAGAACACACAGTTAAAAGAGAATATATCGCTTTGGTACACGGAGTTGTCTCAGAACCCGGTGGTATTGTGGATGCGCCCATCGGACGGGACCCTAAAGATCGGCAGAAGATGGCTGTGGTGCTAAAGAATAGTAAAGGAGCCATCACAAGATACCTTGTGTTGGAGCGATTTAAGGAATATACCCTGGTGGAATGCCAGTTGAAGACGGGAAGAACCCACCAGATTAGGGTTCATATGGCTTACCTGGGGCATCCTGTGGTAGGGGATCCCAAATATGGGCCACGAAAAGCCCATTTAGGCTTCAAGGGACAGGCTCTCCATGCAAAAACCCTGGGTTTTCACCACCCCCGCAGTGGTCAATGGCTGGAGTTTTCTGTTGATGTTCCCCGGGGATTTGCAGATGTTCTGGAGAAGTTACGCAGTGTAAACAAAACCACCTGAAAAGGAGGAATACCTGTGGCAATGCTGGAAAAGGCTAAAATCTTGGATGCCAACGGTATGCGACGTTCGTTAACCCGGATTGCCCATGAGATAGTGGAAAAAAATAAGGGAGTGGAAGATCTGATTTTAGTAGGCATACGCCGCCGAGGTGTTCCCCTGGCTGAGCGTTTGGCAAGATTAATCCATGAGATAGAGGGAACAAAGGTGCGGGTAGGTAAACTGGATATCACCCTGTACCGTGATGATCTTACCGCTTTAGGAGACCAACCTGTGGTACACGGGACAGAGATACCCTGGGATATAGTGGGAAAAAGA
This sequence comes from uncultured Peptococcaceae bacterium, assembly GCA_964637385.1. Taxonomy (GTDB): domain Bacteria; phylum Bacillota; class Peptococcia; order DRI-13; family DRI-13; genus Thermanaerosceptrum. Next base: position 4,448 of record CAZWTM010000062.1, on the reverse strand, counting down.
ATAGTTTTAGTTGATGATGTCCTTTATACCGGACGTACTGTACGGGCAGCCATGGATGCTATTGTGGATTTGGGCCGGCCTCAGTATATCCAGCTGGCTGTGCTTATCGACAGGGGACACCGGGAACTTCCTATCCGGGCCGATTTTGTCGGTAAAAATGTACCCACGTCCCGGCGAGAACTAATCCATGTAAAACTGACAGAGATCGATGGAGAAGATGAAGTCGTGATTATGGAAAATCCCGAATAGGCAGAGAAGGGGAGTGTGGGTGTAAAATGCTTGACAATGGCATCAAAGTATTTTTAACAGTTGTGGAAAAAAAGAGCTTTTCCAAGGCGGCTAAAGCCCTATTTTTAACCCAGCCTGCTGTCAGTTTTCAAATTCAGATGCTGGAGGAATACTATGGAACCAGGCTCTTTGACAGGGTAAACCGGACCATTAACCTGACGGCTGCTGGAGAGCTTTTGTTAAAATACGCCAATGAAATGAGTATGCTGCAAGCCCAGCTGGAGAGAGAAATGCAGGAGCTTACCGGAAAGATTCGGGGCAAACTCATCATCGGTGCCAGTACCACCATAGGCGAATATGTCTTGCCTACCATAGTGGGTGCATTTAAAATGAAAAACCCTGATGTAGAAGTAAGTGTGGAGATCCATAATACGGAAGAAATAGAGCATCGTTTATTAGAAGGAGAACTGGATATTGGGCTGGTGGAAGGACCGGTTCATGGCAAGGAAATTGTAAGAGAGAAGTACATCGATGATGAACTGGTTCTGGTTGTTCCGCCAGGTCATCCCTTGACCAAACAGGGAGGTGTCTCTCTCCAGGACCTGGCTGCGTATCCCTTTATTTTGCGGGAAAAAGGTTCAGGAACAAGAGTAGTCATGGAAAAAGCCCTGGATCATGCTGGTTTTCCCCACCATAAACTGGATGTTATTTTAGAGTTGGGTAGTACATCTGCTATTTTGGAAACAGTCCAAAAAGGGTTAGGGATTTCTATTGTTTCCAAATGGGCGGCCAAGGGAAGACAACGGGCAGGGCTCATTGAAATTATCCAGGTTCAGGATGTGAAATTTCATCGAGAATTTACTCTGATTTACCATCGTAAGAAGTTTCGCACCCAGGCCGTTGAGGCATTTTTAAAATTCTTACGTTCTGATGAGGTTCACCAATTATTAACTGAATAGGTGGTGGGTGGGGTAATGGATAATCCCGACAGTATTTATACCTATTTAGGCGCGGAATTAAGGCATCTCCGTGAGGCTAAAGGTTTAACCTTAATGGAGTTGGGTAACCAGTCAGGAGTTTCTTATACCCATATCAGTGAAATAGAGCGGGGGAAAACCTGTGCCTCTCTCAAAACATTGGAGAAATTGGCAAAAGTGTTGGATGTGCCCCTCAGTCATTTTGTGGTTTCCGAGGAAGTACTAACTCTCGGAGAACGCATCAGACGGTTGAGAGAAAGCCATGGTTTAACCCAGGCCCAATTAGGCGAGGCTGTGGGTGTGTCCCTTAGTTTAATCGCTCAAATTGAAAGCGGACGTGTCAAGCCCTCTCTGCTCACCTTGCAGAAAATAGCTCGCAAATTGGGGGTAGTAACTTCTTATTTTCTTCTCAATGAAGGGATTGGCGGCATGGCTATCCAGCAGTCGGAAGATGAGATTGCCATGTTGCACGTGATCAGAGAAAATCTCTTAGGCTTTACTGTTAGAGAATTGGAAATTATAAACAAAATAATCGTTCTTTTGCGTTCCTTGGTCAAAGATTCGGAGATCTGCGGATTCAATCGTGATATCAATCGCTTCTTTCAGGGGCTGGCCCCGTCTGCTCGCCAGCAAATCTTACAGAAGGTGTCTGAACTTACGGCTGAAAATAACTGTGGCAAATAAATAGGAAGTCCTGGCCAGGACGTAGTATTATACTACTATTTATGTTAATATTATGGTAGTAATAAATCGCTACATGGGAGGATGTAATGTACAGACATCTTCGCTGGCTGACAATTGTGGTGCCTGTGTTGGGCGTAGCAATTTTCGAAATATTAAGGTTTACTGTTGTCCCCGTATTATTTCCCGGCCTATCCTCGGACGGTTGGGGAGGGAGTGCCATCTTACTGTTATTTGTGTTGGCTGGAGGGGCTATTTTTTCCCATGGTGTATTTAAGATAATAGATAATCAGCATCATGAAATAATAAGAGAGAGGCAAAAGCTCCAAAGTGCCTTTAATTATACCTCAGACGGGATTATTATGGTGGACCGGAATTTAAAGATTCTTTCTATCAATCCTGCGGCAGAAAAAATTACCGGTTGGAGTGCCCATGAGGTTATTGGCAAACTAACTTGTTCAGAAATAAATAAATGTAAATTCGAGACGGACCCTACGCAAAAATACTGTTCCGAAGCTTGTCTCAATCCCCAGTGTGGTCACAGCCAGTGTTGGGGAAAACTGGTCTTTGAAAGACAGTGTTCCATACCTTATATGGAGATGTGCATTATCGACCGGCAAGGTTTCAGTAAACCTGTGGCTGTAAGTTATTCCTATATCCCTGGTGACGGGTATAATGAACCCCAGGTGGAAATCATCCTGCGTGATATTACTGAACGTAAGGAATTAGAGAAAGCCATGCATGATATGACCGTGCTGGAGGAACGCTACCGTTTAGCCCGGGAAATGCATGACGGTTTGGCCCAAACCTTATGTTTCCTTAATTTGAAGTGTAAAACCATGGAAAATAAGCTTTCCAGGAATGGGGAACTGTTGTATGAAATATCTGAAGTAAAAACTGTGATCCAGGAAGCCCTGGAGGAAGTTCGCTTTAATATTTTTGAACTCAAAGCAAACCCCCGGCTGCAGCAGTCCTTTAGTTTGTGGCTTAAGGATTATGGAAGTAAATTTGCCGATAATTTCCGCATTCCGGTGGAAGTAATTATTGATGTTTCGGAAGAGTGGGAACTGTCTGCTGCCGTAAAAATTCATGTGACGCGGATTGTACAGGAAGCTTTGACCAATGTACGCAAACATGCGCAGGCAACAAAAGTAACGATTGAGCTTACCGAAAAATCAGGAGATATGGTGCTTACAATTTCAGATAACGGTATTGGTTTTGTTAAAGAGAAAGTTGAGAAAATTGGTAAGAAACATTTTGGACTTTCCATTATGGAAGAAAGAGCCGGTCTGATAGGAGGAAATTTAACCATATTTCCTAATCAGCCTGCCGGCACGACTATTTGTCTAACAATTCCAATCAGAAAAGGTTTGATAAATGGAGGCAAGTAATGAAACAAATCAGAATTTTACTGGTAGATGATCACCTCCTTTTTCGTAAAGGGATAGCAAGTTTCCTGGAAAGCCAGCCAGACATTAAGGTGGTGGCTGAAGCTGCCAATGGGATGGAGGCTATCAATAAAATACCGGAATGTAATCCCGATCTGGTATTAATGGATGTACACATGCCCGGGATGTCCGGTATTGAGGCAGTTCGTATCATAAAAAAAGAACATCCTCAATGCATAGTCGTGATGTTTAGTATTTCCGAAGAAGATGATGATCTTTTTCAAGCCATCAAAAATGGAGCCCAGGGCTATCTTTTAAAGAACATGGAACCTGATGAACTGCTAAAACAAATAAGGGGCTTACGTAAAGGAGAGGCTGCTTTATCTCCCCTTATGGCCACGAAAATTTTAAAAGAATTTGCCGAGTTGTCACACAGACCGGTAAAGCAATCACTTACTACAGAAAATCTCACTAGCAGGGAGAAAGAAGTGCTTTCCCTGGTAGCCCAGGGCATTACGAACCGGGAGATAGCAAACCGTTTAGCCATTACAGAGAATACCGTAAAAAATCACCTGTGTAACATTATGGAAAAACTCCATTTAGAAAACAGAGTTCAGCTGGCCACTTTTGCCATGCGGGAAGGATTAGTAGAGGATGAGACCGTCTAGTTCAAATTCTGGGCGGTTTTTTTATTACGAGTAGGAAAGTATATTCTTCCTTAGTTTATTACTTTCCGTTACGAGTAACAAAAAGCATCCTTGGTGTATTGTTAAATGCTTTTTTATTCGCAAACTAAACTTATATACTCCATAAATAATCATTATTAAACTTAAGGCAATATTCAGGGAATAAAAAATGCAAAAACACAAGGTTATTGATAGTAGATAAGTACTATGCCTGTACTGGCACCATTAGAATAAAACCTTGCAGATTGCTGAAAGTCGCATCATTAAAGGGTTATGTCGGTCGCATAAAATATATTTATGGCCAAAAAGGACTATGCAGGAGTGTGCTTCATTTCACAAAATGGCCTATCTGGGGGGTGTTGAGAGAGACATGGATTGGCATATAATCAAGACAAAGCCATAGGTTCTTAAGGGTTGTTTTTTAGAACTTAGTGCTATTGGGAACTACCGGTTAACTTCTAAGATTTAATTTTATGTGTTTACTCAAA
>CAZWTM010000061.1:10597-16007 GCA_964637385.1 uncultured Peptococcaceae bacterium | reverse complement strand
ACTACCAACTACCAACTACCAACTACCAACTACCAACTACCAACTACCAACTACCAACTAACAACTACCAACTAACAACTACCAACTAACACAGGGATGTGTTCCTATGCCTGCCTGGCTTCCATCAGCCCTCATTGGACTGGTCTTTGGTCTGCTTGTTTCTGCTTTTAATCATTTTATCCTCATCCAGGGGATGAAGAAAGCGCAAAACATGCCGGAACACAAGGCCAAAAACCTTATTACTTTGCGTTATGGTATTCGCTATGTCCTGAACATCGCTGCTTTATTTCTCGTGCATAAGAACATGCCCATGCTTGTGGCTACAGCTCTGGGATTAACAGCAAGCAAGAATATTTTGTTTTTAAGACACCTGTTTGGAAATTTTGGCAGGAAAGGGGTGAGTTAACATGTTTGCTACACCGGCCTATGCCGCAACTTTAGCAGAGGGTGCAGAGCACAGCCGAGCCCTGTTTTCCATACTTGGTTTAGAAGTTTCCAGTGCTGTGACCACCATGTGGGGGTTGATGCTCCTCATATCCCTGGCAGCTTTTCTTGCCACCAGAAATCTTAAGAAAATACCCGAAAGCCGCCTCCAGAATTTTATGGAGTTCTTGCTGGAAAGCATTCTGGGATTTTTAACCCAGGTTATGGGGAAAGAAAAGTACGCTAAGCGCTATTTCCCCTTACTGGCCAGTTTCTTTATTCTGATCCTGGCTTCCAACTATTCGGGACTCTTGCCTGGAGCAGGACATACCCCCGGATTACAGGCACCAACCAGCACCTTAAGTGTAACTGCAGCTTTTGCCATTGTAGTATTCTTTGCTACCCATTATTATGGCGTCAAGGCCAAAGGACTCAAGTATTTTAAGCATTTTATCGAGCCCATGCCTTTCCTGCTGCCCTTAAACATCATTGAAGAATTTGTCAAGCCGCTCTCTTTATCTTTACGTCTCTACGGTAACGTTTTTGGCGAGGAAATGGTGGTGGCCAGTCTTTTTGCCCTGGTTCCCTTGTTTATACCCCTGCCCATGATGCTCTTGGGCGTTCTGTTCGGCTTAATTCAGGCCTTTGTTTTTACCCTGCTGGCTGCCTTGTATATCGCTAACGCCACTGCTGAACACCATTAAAAACAATAAAATAAATAAACTGGTTAGCTTGCCTTTAAAGGTTTAGCGCATATAAAAGAACAGGAATTTGGGAAAGGAGGTAACGTCGTGGTTGAAGGCATGATCGCATTAGCCGCAGGTCTTTGTATAGCTATTGCAACTATCGGCCCTGCCCTTGCTCAAGGTAACGCTGCTGCAAAAGCCATGGAATCCATTGCAAGACAGCCTGAGGCTGCTGGAGAAATCCGCACTGCTCTAATCCTCTCCTTAGCATTTATGGAAGCCTTGACAATCTATGGTTTGTTGATTGCATTCTTGCTTTTAGGCAAAATTGGCTAAGAGTAGTGCTGGGATTGGTGGGCGACAAGGGGGTTTCCTCTGTCGCCCCCAGAATTATTCCCAAGGCCTAAAAGCCAACAAAAGAGGGGGAGTACTATGGAAATCCATATTCCGGATATGATCTGGGCTATCATCAACTTCTTAGTACTGGTAGCCATTCTAAATAAATTCCTGTATAAGCCACTCCTGGGCCACCTGGAGGCCAGAAAACAGGAAATTCAAAACAAATATGATGAGGCGGAAGCTGCCCGTGCCCAGGCCCAGCAGATGAAAGAAGAGTATATGAAAGAAATGCAGAATGCCAAGCGGGAAGCCCAGGAGATTATCGCCAAGGCCACCAAGCTGGGCGAGGATACCAGGACGGAAATCATTACTGAGGCCCGGGAGGAAGCTGCCAAGCTTTCTAAAAAAGCTCAGGAAGAAATCCGCCTGGCCAAGGAAAAGGCCAAGGCTGAACTCCGCAATGAAGTAGCCACATTAGCGGTCCTTGCGGCCGGTAAGATTATCGATAAAAATCTAAAACAGGAAGATCACGAGAAGATGGTGCGCGATTTTCTAAATGAGATGGGGGATGCATCTTGATGAATCGAACAGTGCCCCGGCGCTATGCCCAGGCCCTCCTGATGCTGGCCATGGAAAAAAACGCCGTAGACCAGTACGAAAAAGAACTGGACAGTTTTCTCGTGCTCTTAGAAAATGACACTAGCGTAAAAGACCTGATGGACAATCCCCGGGTCTTGCCTGAAGAAAAGAAACTTGCCCTGAAGAACCTAATCGATAACCGGTTTAGCCATATGGTTACAAACTTTCTAAACCTGATCATTGATAAACGGCGGGAAGGCCTTTATCAGGAAATAATTAGGGAATATAAAAAATATGCTGATGAGGCAAGGAATATCATCGATGCCGAAGTACGGTCTGCTGTAAAGCTTACCGACAAAGATTTTCGCGACCTGGAGAAAAGGCTGTCCCAGGCCACCGGAAAAAATATTCGTTTAAAAAACGTAATCGATACATCTTTAATTGGTGGCTTGGTTGTACGGGTGGGGGATACTGTCATTGACGGCAGTATAGTCAAAAAACTCTCTCTGATGAAGCGTCGTCTCCAGGAGTCACAGTTTGAAGGAATTGGGGTGATCAAATAACATGAGCATTAGACCTGAAGAAATCAGCTCTATTTTAAAGCAGCAGATAGAAAATTATCAAAGTGTAGTAGAGGTCTCCAACATCGGAACCGTTATTCAGGTTGCTGACGGTGTAGCCCGTATTCATGGTTTAAGCCAGGCCATGGCCGGTGAAATGTTAGAGTTCCCCGGCGGTGTTTATGGTATGGCACTAAACCTGGAAGAAGATAACATCGGTTGTGTTATTTTAGGTCCTTTTACCCAGATCAAAGAGGGGGACCAGGTAAAACGTACAGGCCGGATTGTACAGGTTCCTGTAGGGGAAGCTTTGATCGGCCGTGTTGTAAATGCCCTGGGACAGCCTATCGATGGCAAAGGTCCCATCAACACGGATAAGTTTAGACCTGTAGAGTCTCCAGCACCGGGTGTTGTTTTCCGAAAATCCGTTCATGAACCCCTGCAGACCGGTATTAAGGCCATCGATTCCATGGTGCCCATCGGACGGGGACAGCGGGAATTAATCATCGGTGACCGTCAGACAGGAAAAACAGCAGTTGCCGTCGATACCATTATCAATCAAAAGGGACAAAACGTTATCTGCATCTACGTAGCCATTGGACAAAAGGCCTCTACCGTAGCCGGTGTTGTACAAAAATTAGAACAGGCAGGTGCCATGGATTACTCTATCGTGGTGGTAGCCACGGCCAGTGAGCCGGCACCCATGCTATACATTGCACCCTATGCCGGTTGTGCCATGGGTGAGGAATTTATGTACAATGGCAAGCACGTCTTAATTATTTATGACGATCTTTCCAAGCAGGCTGTTGCTTACCGGGAACTTTCCCTCTTATTAAGACGTCCGCCTGGCCGCGAAGCCTATCCCGGTGACGTATTCTATCTCCATTCCCGTTTACTCGAGCGTGCCGCCAAACTCAGTGATGAAATGGGTGGTGGGTCCATGACAGCCTTGCCCATCATTGAGACCCAGGCTGGTGACGTATCGGCCTATATTCCCACCAACGTCATCTCCATTACCGACGGACAGATTTTCCTGGAATCTGACCTTTTCTACGCCGGATTCCGTCCTGCCATTAACGTAGGTATTTCCGTGTCCCGGGTAGGGGGGGCGGCCCAGATTAAGGCTATGAAACAGGTTGCAGGACGTCTGCGTATCGATCTTGCCCAGTACCGGGAACTGGCAGCTTTTGCCCAGTTCGGTTCCGACCTGGACAAGGCCACTCAGGCTCGCCTCAACCGGGGACAGAAGACCATGGAGATCTTAAAGCAGGGTCAGTACCAGCCTATGCCTGTCGAGGAACAAGTCGTTGTGATCTATACGGCCGTTAACGGTTACTTAGATGACATTGCCGTGGAGAAAGTCAAGGCTTTTGAAGATGGTTTCCTCAAATTTATGCGGTCTACCAGCTACAAACAGGTATTGACCGGTATCAGGGACGGCAAAGTTTTAACCCCTGAACTGGAAAAAGAATTAAAGGCAGCCATCGAGGAATACAAGGGGTCCTTTGGAGCGTAGCGTAAAGGTGGTGAAAAAATGCCAGGTGTACGTGATATCAAGCGTCGCATCAGGAGCGTGAAAAATACCCAGCAGATTACGAAAGCCATGGAAATGGTGGCTGCGGCCAAGCTGAGAAAAACCCAGGAAGCTGCCGTTTCCGCCCGGCCCTATGCCAGGAAATTGGAGGAAGTCCTGGGCCGTATCGTGGCTTCGGCAGGGAACTCAGGACACAGCCTAATGACGAAAAGACCTGTGAAGACGGTAGGGATTATTTTGATTACTGCCGACAGGGGATTGGCTGGCGGTTACAACGCCAATTTGGTGCGTAAGGCCATGCTGGAGGCGGCCAGGTTTAAGGAATATGATGTAGGATTTATTGCAGTGGGCCGTAAAGGGCGGGATTTCTTAAGACGCCGGGGTAAAAACATGCAAGGGGAATTTTTAGGCATCAAAGATACTCCCACTTTTATCGAAGCCCAGCGTATCGCCCAAATGGCTGTTAACTATTATCTGGACGGTATCTATGATGAAGTCCATGTGATTTATCAGGAATTTATCTCTCCTGTGCAGCAAAAGCCCGTCACAAAACAGCTCCTGCCCATTCCCTATGCGGGAGAGGGCAAAGATGAAAATACTGAATATCTCTATGAACCGGAACCGGAGCGGGTGTTAGAAATCCTCTTGCCTAAATATATTAACAATGTGGTTTACCAGGCCCTTATGGAAGCTAAGGCCAGTGAGCACGGCTCCAGGATGACGGCCATGGGCTCCGCTACTGACAATGCAGGAGAAATGATAGATAAATTGATCCTCTCCTTCAACAGGGCCAGACAGGCCGCCATTACCCGCGAAATAGCCGAAATCGTAGGTGGCGCCAATGCCTTGAAGGCGTAGCGCCTTTCAGGCGAGTTGGTAGTTGATAGTTGTTAGTTGTTAGGATGAGGATGGGTGGGAGGCTATGGAGAAGAGTTTTGAGGATCTCTTGGTTTGGCAAAAAGCCCATCAATTAGTTCTTCGAATATACGAAATAACTAAAGAATTCCCCAAGGAAGAAGTCTTTGGATTAACAACACAACTCCGGAGAGCAGTATCTTCGATAACAATGAATATTGTTGAGGGTACTGGTTTAAGCAGTCAAGCAGAGTTTAGAAGAACACTTTACATTGCACGAGGTTCACTGAAGGAAGTACAGTACCAAGTATTGTTATCCAAGGATTTAGGCTATATATCCAAAGACACTTATGATGAATTGAAAACTGATATCCACGAAATAGGAAAACTGTTGAATGGTTTAATCAACAGTGTCAATTCAAGGTTAAGACCAA
>CAZWTM010000061.1:0-10497 GCA_964637385.1 uncultured Peptococcaceae bacterium | reverse complement strand
ATAGTTGTGGTTGAAGAGGTTGGTTTTATCACTACCAACTACCAACTAACAACTACCAGGAAGACCGCTAATGGGTTCAATTAATAGCATAAACTCAAGTTTAAAGACCAAATAGTTGTGGTTGAAGAGGTTGGTTTTATCACTACCAACTACCAACTAACAACTAACAACTAAAGTAGGGGGTGTATATCTTGAGCGTATCAGGCAAAGTAGTCCAGGTAATTGGGCCTGTCGTAGACGTAGAGTTCCCGGCAGGTAAGTTGCCAGATATCTATAACGCCATAACCATCAAAGACGAAAAACGCAATATTAACTTAGTGATGGAAGCTGCCCAGCATTTGGGCAATAATACGGTCCGCTGTGTAGCCATGTCTTCTACAGACGGTCTTATGCGGGGCATGACTGCTGTGGATACGGGAGGCCCCATCTCCGTACCGGTAGGGAGAAATACCCTGGGCAGGATATTCAATGTTATCGGCGACGTTATTGACGAACAAGGACCGGTAACCGTAGAAGAAAAGTGGCCCATTCACCGTCCCGCTCCCGCTTTTGTAGACCAGGAACCTTCCACGGAAATTCTGGAAACGGGCATCAAGGTTATCGACCTTTTAGCCCCTTACGCCAAAGGTGGTAAGGTAGGTTTATTCGGCGGCGCCGGCGTTGGTAAAACCGTTTTGATTATGGAACTGATTAGAAACATTGCCTACGAGCACGGTGGCTTTTCCGTCTTTGCCGGCGTTGGTGAGCGTACCAGGGAGGGCAACGACCTCTGGCACGAAATGAGGGAATCAGGGGTTATTGATAAGACCACCTTGGTCTTCGGCCAGATGAACGAGCCCCCTGGCGCCCGCCAGCGTGTGGGATTGACTGGTTTGACCATGGCCGAATACTTCCGTGATGTAGAAGGCCAGGACGTGCTTCTCTTCATTGACAACATCTTCCGTTTCACCCAGGCCGGTTCCGAGGTTTCTGCCCTCCTGGGCCGGATGCCTTCCGCCGTTGGTTACCAGCCTACGCTGGCTACCGAAATGGGTAATCTTCAGGAACGGATCACTTCCACCAAAAAAGGTTCCATCACCTCGGTACAGGCCATCTATGTGCCTGCTGACGACCTGACAGACCCTGCACCCGCCACCACCTTCGCCCACCTGGATGCTACCACTGTCTTGTCCCGGCAAATTGCCGAGTTAGGTATTTATCCCGCTGTAGACCCCCTGGATTCCACCTCCCGCATTCTTGACCCGCAAATCCTGGGGCAGGAGCATTACGAGGTAGCCCGGGGTGTACAAAAAATTCTCCAGCGTTATAAAGAACTCCAGGATATCATCGCCATTCTGGGTATGGATGAGCTTTCAGAAGAAGATAAACTCACTGTATACAGGGCCCGTAAAGTACAGCGTTTCCTTTCCCAGCCCTTCTTTGTGGCTGAACAGTTTACCGGCACTCCCGGAAAATATGTACCTATCAAAGAAACCGTAAGAGGCTTTAAAGAAATCATTGAAGGTAAACATGACGACCTTCCTGAGCACGTATTCCTAATGGCGGGGACCATTGATGAAGTAGTAGCGCGAGCCCGTCAATTGGAGGGATAATGGATGGCAAAAACCCTCAATTTGGAAGTCGTTACCCCGGAAAAACAGGTCTTCAGTGATGAGGTCCAGTCCATCATTGTCCCGGCCGCCGAGGGATATTTGGGGATCCTCCCCAACCATGCCCCACTCATTTCCGGTTTAAAACCAGGTGTGATTAAATACCGCCAGGAGGGAAAGCAAAAGCTTTTGGCCATCAGCGGGGGCTTTATGGAAGTCTCTTCCAATAAAGTAACGATACTCGCCGATACTGCCGAAAGGCCTGAACACATTGACATCGAACGCGCCAGAGCTGCCAAGGAACGGGCCGAGAAGAGGCTGAAAGAAAAGCCTCCCGGGCTGGACGTGGCCCGGGCCGAATTTGCCCTGCAGCGGGCCCTGGCCCGCCTCCGTGCCAGGGGAATAAATAACTAGATTTTGGCAGGAAAAATGAACATGAATTAGCAGGAATTTGTGAAGAGATGGCGAATGTAAAAAAATAATTGCTTGAGAAGCAATTAACCTAAAACAGATGCACCGCGGTCAGTTTGACTGCGGTGTATCTGTTTTGTTAGGGTATAATACTAGATAAAACGACTTTCCGATATCCGACCTCCGAATTATACTACCAACTATCAACTACCAACTAACTTGTGGGAGGTGCTAGTATGAATGACCGCTCCGAACTGGAAGAGATGATAGCCAGAGGGATCCAGGGAGATCCCGAGTTAAAAAAAGATGAGAGAAGAAAGTACCTGGGTGAGTTCAGGGAACGGGTCTTAAAGGCTTTAACCTTTGAACAGATTGCCGAACCGGGTACTTACCCGGAAATCCGGGAGGCTATGAAAGATGAACGGGCCAAAAAGTTAATCATCAGCCAGCAGGCTGACCTCAACGAAGCCAGGGAATATATCCAGCTGGCCCGTAAAAGAGGGCTCAAATTCACCGTGGTAGACAATCCAGAATATACTGGTAATATAGGATTGGTTGTCGTCAGTGACAAAGCGGTTGATGTGAAAGATATCATGGTCAAATAATGCAATTTGTTCTTAAAGTCGGAATAAAATGGCAATTAACAGGCAAAACTATGCTTAGGTGATAAAGTGGAGGTGGGGAGATGTTTTGGCGCTCTTTGCTATTAAGCATAGTTTGTCTGCTATTTTCCCTTATCGTGGCTTTACCAGGCACTACACTGGGGACATTTATGAATACAGGCGGCCAACCGCTAATGGATAATTTCCAGTTAGCCAGGAAAGTATTTACACAATCAGGCGCGAACTTAGAAGAAATAAATCTACAGGTCTGGGGACAAATTAGTAATACAGTGAACACTGAAGAAGAGGTTAAGACCCAATACCGGATCTTAGCGGAGATCTTAGGGCCAGGTTCCATTCAACCTGTAGTCCAGAAAGAAAAGGACGGTTTTCTTAGCTTATCCAGCCTGACAGAGCAGGGGGAAAATATCTTACAGCTGGTGATACAGACAGTTCCTATGGGTCCGGGACAGGGTGGAACTTTTTTGGGCTTATCCTTTCGTACAAATGATGTGACTGCTGCCCGGGAAATGTACGGTAATATTTCTGCCTATCTTTCCTCCCTCGCCAGTGGACACCAGGTGGGTGTTATGTGGACAGGGACGCTGCCGGGAAAATTATCATTCGCCCAACGCTTTGCTTTAGCTCAATCCCTTGCCCAAACAGTAGGCGCATACTTTGTAGACGGCCTGGAAGAGGATGAACTTACCAGCCTAACGTACTATAGCAAAAGGGGCCAGGGTTTCTTGACAGTTAATGAAAGAAAGCTTAATATTAACATTGCTTTACGCTTTCATGCTGACAGGGGTGTTACTTACCTTCATGTGGGAAGTCCTTTAATTTTTCAAGAATATTAACACGTAAATTAATCAACGCTCTCCGACCCCCGCTTCCCGATATCCGAATTAGCAGTATATTAGCGGGCGGCTGGTTGCGATTTGCATCTTTGGTTGTGCCTTGCTGACATGAGGGGTTAGCAGGGAAAAAATGCCACGGTAAACTTGTGTGTCGTGGGCAGGAAAAGGGATGTTTGTCCCGAATTTATAGTAAGTCCATCTTTGGCCCCAATGGCATCATGACGAAAGGAGGTGTACCTGTAAGCAAAACCACAAAAGAACAGCCTTTGGTTTTGTAACCAGGAATGTGATTGGACAGAATTATCGTCAAAGGCGGTAAGCCTTTACAGGGAAAAATTACCGTAAGTGGGGCGAAAAATGCCGTACTGCCTATTATTGTGGCTTCCCTATTGGCCGAAAGTAACTGCCGGATTCAGGATGTTCCGCATCTTGCCGATGTTGACACGATTTGCGGTGTTTTGGGGGAACTGGGTGCCAGTGTAAACATGGTTGACAGTAATACCCTGGATATAAACTGCCGTGATATAAATAAATGTGAAGCACCTTATGAATACGTCAGAAAAATGCGCGCTTCAGTATTAGTCATGGGACCTCTGTTAGGTCGATTAGGCAAAGCCAAAATTTCCATGCCGGGGGGCTGTGCCATTGGGACCCGTCCCATTGATCTGCATCTTAAAGGTTTTGAAGCCATGGGTGTCCGGATTAGCATGGAACATGGCTACATTAAAGCTGAAGCACCCAAGTTAACGGGAGCCAGAATTTATTTAGACTATCCCAGTGTAGGTGCCACCGAAAATATAATGATGGCTGCGGCTCTGGCCCAGGGCATAACTGTCATCGAGAATGCAGCAGAGGAACCGGAAATTGTAGACCTAGCCAACTTTATCAACGCCATGGGCGGTAAAGTAAAAGGTGCAGGTACCAATGTCATCAAAATTGAAGGGGTTAAAAGCCTTGGCGGAACTTTTCATACTGTAATCCCTGACAGGATCGAAGCAGGCAGCTATCTGGTAGCAGGAGCGGCCACGAGAGGCAACCTTCTCCTGGAGAATGTCATCGCTGATCACCTGAAGCCCGTCATTGCCAAGCTGGTTGAGGCCGGCGTGGAGATTTATGAGGAAGGCTCCGGAATTAGAGTCATTGGCAAGAACCCCATTGAAGCCGTGGATGTAAAAACCCTGCCGTATCCAGGATTCCCCACGGATATGCAGGCCCAGTTTATGGCCTTGATGACCATAGCCCGGGGTACCAGTATCATTACGGAAACAGTTTTTGAAAACCGTTTTATGCACGCGGAAGAACTGAGGCGCATGGGGGCAGATATAAAAATTGAGGGACGCAGCGCCGTGGTGGAAGGCGTTCCCCAGCTCAACGGCGCCCCGGTCAGGGCCTCTGATCTTCGAGCCGGTGCTGCCCTTATCATCGCAGGATTAGTTGCTGAAGGAGAAACAGAAATTACCAACGTTCACCATATCGATCGGGGATATGATAATATTGTGGGTAAGCTCCAGGCCGTAGGGGCGAGAATTACCAGGGAATGAGAAAACCATAGGGACGGTTTTTTTGGTCGCATTTTGGCAGTGCAACCATGAGAACCGTCCCCTTGGTTATAATTTCAGGATAGTGAGAGACTGAATAATGGTCTCTCTTTTTGTTTTTAGTAAAAGGAATATACTTTACCACAAAAATAGCACCAGTAATATTCGGTAGTCGGAAATCGGACGTCGGCAGTCGAAGCAGTTATATGGTCTAAATTCATTAATCGAGGCATATCCTGTTGTAGTATGGTTTTTTACAAGGATGATGACCATGGCATTATGGCCCAGAAAGAGAAAGAGACTAAGGTTTCTTTCGGCCCTCATTATCTTTGTAATACTGCTGGTAGCAGTAACCTGGGGTATATCTCTTTTTCTGGAGGACGAGGGAAAAATATACATCAAAGGCGATATCACGAAGGTCCGCGTGTTAAATCATCAAACAAATGAACTGATGTATTTGGGCCTGGAAGAATACCTGGTCGGGGTGGTAGCGGCAGAAATGCCGGCTTCCTTCCCCGAGGAGGCCCTGAAGGCCCAGGCCGTAGCGGCCCGGACCTATGCCGTCAAGCGCTTACAGGTACCGGATCCACGGATAAAAAATCTTAACCAAAATGCCGATCTCAGTACCAATCCGGCCCTTAACCAGGCCTGGATCAGCAGTGAAGAGATGAAAAACCGCTGGGGTGTCTGGGAATACCGGACCTATAAAAAGAAAATAGTCAGGGCAGTACAGGAGACGGTGGGGGAGGTTTTGGTGTACCAGGGACAGTTAATTGATCCTGTCTATCATTCTTCCTGCGGCGGGGGCCGGACCGAAAACTCGGAAGATGTTTGGAAGTTCAAGATACCTTACCTCCGCAGTGTGGCCTGTGTGGACCACCAGGACCGTTACCGGGAGACTGTGCATATTATCGACCTGGCACAATTGGATAAAGCCCTGGGAACAAGCCTCCAGTCTATACCCGTAAGTAAACTGCAAACAGGTAAAAACTATATCCAGGTCATGGAGAGGACGGGTACAGGCCGCGTCAAAACCGTGCGTTTCGGCAATACCATGATCAGCGGTACTGAGCTAAGAAGCAAGCTGGGGCTGGCCTCAACCTGGTTTGACTGGCAGGTAAAAGGAGAAAGCATCCTGTTTGTGACCCGTGGCAACGGCCATGGGGTAGGCATGTGCCAGTATGGGGCAAAAGCCTTAGCCGAGCAGGGTAAAGACTACCGGCAGATTCTCACCCATTACTACACGGGGGTGGGGTTTGCACGCATTAGTTGATAGTTGTTAGTTGGCAAAACATTTACTATCGAAAAAGCAGCGGATGATCCGCTGCTTTCTAAATTCATGTCAAATTATTTTCCTGCAGTTCTTCTTTTATTCCCTCAATTTCCATCTGGTGTCTGCCCAAAACTTTTAAAGAAAACTCCTTATGTTTCCTGAATTATTTGCTCAGGTTTGTCACTGTGCCTTCTATATGGGTTAATCTCTCTTCCACTCTCACCAGGGTACCGGATATCACCCCTGTCTTCTCTTCCAGGCTGCGTGTCAGCAAATAAAGTTCCTTATGCCCTGATTCCAGCCCCTCTACTTTCTTTTCGACAGAGTCTAGTCTCTTTTCCACCTGATCGAGCCTTGACTCTACCCTGTCTAGCCGGGAGTCCACCTGGTCAAACCGGGAATCCATATTGTCAAGTCGTTTATTTATGCCCTTAATTTCTGAGAGGATTTGTTCTAACAATTTTTCTTCCACCAACAACACCTCCTTGCTTGTATCATAGCACATAGCATATCTACTGCCAATGTTGTTTTGTGTACTGTCATTGCGAACGAACTAATAAACGAAAAAGGTCTTTATGGTTAACTGTTAACGGTTTACGGCAAAAATCACTATCAACTACCAACTGACAACTAAAAACCCCAAAGATTGGCAATAATATTAGCGAGGTGGTGATTTTCTGTGATCCGGGAAAAATTTAGTAAATTTTTAGATTGCCAAAGTAAACAATTGAGAACCTTAGGAATTTACGTAGGCGTTGTTTTACTCATGTTTAGCATCATCATTCCCTTTATCGGCAAGGGGCTGGTCAAGAAAGAGACGGCGAAAAAAAATGAGTCACCCCTGACCAGTGTGATGGGACAGGCCAACAGCATGAAAGGGGAAAGATCTACGGTTACAGGCCCGGCCTTACAGGAACCCCAGGAAAAGCCTGTAATAACGCCGGCACCTGTCAAAAAAGAGGATGTTAACGTAAACGGGAATATCAAAGACCTGATCTGGCCGGTAAAAGGCGAGGTCATCCAGGAAGTAGGCTTGTCTTATTCCAAAACCTTTAGTGATTACCGCTATCATAATGGCATTGATATAAAAGTTAAAAGGGGTACCGAGGCAGGGGCAGCCCTGGAAGGGAAAATAGTCAAAGTAGAGACCACAAAGAGTGAAGGGCAAAAAATATTCATTGACCATGGGAACGGCTGGCAGAGCGTTTACGCTCACCTGGAAGATGTTTTTGTCAAAACGGGGGATGTTGTGAAGAAAGGGCAGAGTATAGGGATAGTGGGACAGCCCGGCCTAAATGAAGTAATGGAAGGTCCCCATCTCCACTATTCACTGCTTAAGGACGGAAAGGTAGTGAACCCCCGGGACTATCTGCCAAAAGATGAACCGTGAACCGTAGTCAGTAATCAGTAACTACCAACTAACAACTAACAACTGTCTTGCATTTTTTCCCTGGACGCAAGCATTTTTTTTATTTCCTTTCATATACATTTAGAGAAAATGAGCTGAACGGAGGGGAAGAGGATGCAAGAATACATCCGGAAACGTGTCCTGGAGGTATGTCATTATATGTTAGATACAACAGCCACGGTGAGACAGACTGCTACTGTTTTTGGTGTTAGTAAAAGCACGATTCATAAAGACATGACCGAGAGATTACCGGTGATTAATAAACAGCTTGCTGCCCAGGTCAAATATGTTTTGGAACAAAACAAGGCTGAGCGTCATTTGCGCGGGGGAGAGGCTACCAAGAAGAAATACAAAGAAGCCCAGGAAAATTAAATTAATGAAAAATTTAATTTTGGAAAAAAAGAGGGAAAAGGTCTTTTCGTGTAGAATATGAGCCACAGGGATTCCTTGTGATATTCAGTAATTTTCTGTTGTGGGAGGATGTGGCCTCATGTTCTTTAATTTTGGGGAAGATATAGGAATAGATTTAGGTACCGCCAGTGTTCTTGTCTATGTCAAAAACAAGGGGATTGTTGTCAATGAACCATCGGTCGTGGCTCTGGATAAGAACACAGGACAGGTTATTGCGGTAGGTGAAGAGGCCAGGCGAATGCTGGGTAGAACCCCCGGTAATATTGTTGCCATCCGCCCTATGAAAGAGGGAGTCATTGCTGATTATGATGTGACGGAGAAAATGCTGCGTTATTTTATTGGGAAGGCCGTGGGCAAAAGTTTGTTTTTTAAGCCCCGTGTTATGATTGGAGTTCCCTCTGGCGTAACCAGTGTGGAAGAAAGAGCAGTGAAACAGGCGGCCATCTCGGCAGGGGCCAAACAAGCCTTTCTTATTGAAGAACCATTGGCCGCTGCCCTGGGAGCAGGATTGGAAATCAGCGAACCAAGCGGTTCTATGGTAGTGGATATTGGCGGAGGTACTACCGATATAGCTGTTCTTTCCCTGGGCGGGATAGTGACAAGCAAATCCATTCGTGTGGGTGGCGATAAAATTGACGAGGCTTTGGTCCGCTACATGCGGCGGGCCTATAACCTGATGATCGGCGAGCGTACGGCAGAAGAATTGAAAATAGAAATAGGCACGGCCTATCCTCAGGCTAAAGGCGAGGCCAGCACCGAAATCAGGGGCAGGGACCTGGTGAGCGGCCTGCCTAAAACTGTCCGCATCATGGCCAGGGAAGCTTATGAGGCCATTAAGGAACCGGTAGAGGCCATTGTGGGAGCAACGAAAGAAGTCTTGGAAAAAACACCTCCCGAACTGGCGGCAGATATTATGAATAAAGGTATTGTCCTGACGGGAGGGGGAGCCCTCCTCCATGGGTTGGACATGCTGATTGCCCAGGAAACCCATCTCCCGGTCCATATTGCCGATAATCCGGTTCAATGTGTGGCTTTAGGCACTGCTAAGGCTCTTGCCATGATCGATATCCTGGAAAGCGCCCGCTCTTTCAAACGCACGGCAGCGAAATAACGCTGTCCGTTTCCCGATACCCGCTACCCTAGAATAATTAAATTCGGGATTCGGGAGGCGGTATTTACTACCAACTAACAACTAACAACTAACAACCAACGAGGAAAGGAGGTGCAATTTATGCTGCGAGGTATTTACACCAGTGCTCTGGGGATGGCCGTTTTAACAAGGCGCCAGGAAGCATCGGCCAATAACCTGGCCAATGTCAACACCAGCGGTTATAAAAAAGAGACAGTAGTAGCCCGCTCTTTCCCTGAGATGCTTATTCACAGGCTTAATGATCCTACGGTCACCACAGGCACACCTCCCCTTGTGGGCAATCTGTCTACGGGACTGCAGATCCATGATATCGTGACCGACTATTCCGCGGGTTTTTACAAGGAATCGGGCAATCCTTTTGAACTTGCTCTCATGGGGGAAGGCTATTTTGTGGTGAATACCCCCCAGGGTGAACGTTATACCCGTAATGGTGTCTTTAACTTAAGTCCCGAAGGCAAACTGGTTACGATTGACGGTTATCCCGTACAGGGGAAAAAGGGGGAAATTGTGGTTGGCAAAGGTGATTTTAACGTTGATGAGTCCGGCCAGGTTTTCGTCAATGGCAAACTGGTAGACAAGCTTCATATTGTTTCCTTTGCTTCTCCCATTGTCAAAGAAGGGTCTTCCTTATTCCGGGGTGAGGAGCCTGTGGAGGTGGAAAATCCCAAAATTGCCCAGGGCTTCGTGGAAGAAAGTAACGTCAACGCCATTGAAGAAATGGTGAACATGATTAACCTCATGCGCGCTTACGAAGCTAACCAGAAGGTCATCCAGACTGAAGACAGCACCCTGGAGAAAACTGTCAACGAAGTGGGACGTATCTAAACAACGACTCTCCGCTATCCGACTTCCGACGAAGTTTATCGCTGCCGGTCGCCCGTTACCAGTGACCATAGTCCAGTGTCCGGTGTCCGGTTAATTTACTGGTCACGGGTCACTAGTCACCGATCACTGCCAACTACCAACTAACAACTAACAACTTACCAGCTGCCAACCAACAACTAACATTGACCCCTGGTCCCATAAGTGGTAAAATATTCATATTAATAACGACAGCCGATATCCGACGTTAGTAACCAGTGACCAATGAACCCAGGGTCGTTAACCGTGATGACGTGAACCGTAAACCGTATTATAGTTGCACCCTGTGGCCCTTAATAACGGTTAACTGTTAACGGTTAACTTGGTACGATAAAGTTCTACGAACTACGAACTACCAACTACCAACTACCAACTAACAACTACCAACTAACAACTA
>CAZWTM010000060.1:0-16132 GCA_964637385.1 uncultured Peptococcaceae bacterium | reverse complement strand
CTGGTTTTTGCCCTTTATATTGTTTCTTCCCCTCAGTTGGAAAGAAATCAAATATAATAAAAACATATTTATAGCTAAATGGCCCCTTATCCTCTTACTTGGAGCTACAGGCTACTGTTTAAATTCAATAAGCGTATATGAAGCAGTGCGTTTCACCACAGTGATTAACACCTCCTTTATTAATGCCTTCAATCCAGTCCTGATCGCTGTCATGGGATACATTTTATACCATGAAAAGATCAGCAAAATTCAATTCCTCGGCTTAACCCTCTCCTTGGTTGGCGTTCTATGCATAATCTTTCAGGGTGATTTTGGACGGATTTTAGGGTTAAAGATTAATATTGGTGACCTGTTCATGCTTGGCAGCATTACCTTCTGGTCAATCCATACTGTACTATATAAAAAGAGAGCGTCGGGTTATCCGGAAAGATCAATGTTTACATTAATGATGTTAGGAGGACTCCTAATTACCATTCCCCTCACTTTATTGGAAAACCTGGTATCTGACTGGTCTTGGATCTACCAGATACGGACAGTTCATGTCTTGGGTATTCTGAGCCTAAACATTTTCCCTTCGATGCTAGCCTATCAATTCTGGAACAGCGCTTTGAAAAAGGTTTCAGCAAACCAGGCTGCTATTTTCTTATATCTGATACCTATTTATACAACGGCCATATCCATTATCTTTTTGGGTGAAAGTCTCAGATTATATCATATCCTCGGGGGTTCGCTTATATTCACCGGAGTGCTACTAGTCAACCGTAACAATCTTTCAATTAAAGGCACTCAAGCAGCCACATCTTCCGTAAAGTAGAATATGGGTTATTATAAAATATTCCCTGGGTTATTGAAGCCCCTAGATGTAAATGGCAGCAGGATCGCTCCTGCTGCCTTATTTTTGCGGCGAATGTTCTGGGGCAATATTATTTCTCCATTTCCGGGTCATAGAAATCGCCAAAGAGTTCTTCATCGGAAGGTCTATCCTCGGGGATCGGACGGGAAACCCAGGTGGTATTCATATAATGCTTAAGACTGATGTTTTCCGAAACAATATTTCCGCCCCAGGTGCCGCATCCCATACTGGATGTCATGGGCATCCCGTTGGTAAAGGAGCCAGCATTGGCCTTAGACTGGGGCTGGCGGACCATAATCCGGCTCACCGGAGCCATTAAAGCAAGCTGGTGGATGTGTTCATCGTTAAAGGAATAGATTCCAACAGAGTGCCCTTTGCCGCCCACTTCAAGAATTTCACGAATCATTTGAAGTGCCTGGTCAAAACCTTTGTATTTGTAAAGAGCTAGCAAAGTTGTCAGTTTTTCCCCGGAGAAAGGATACTCCTTGCCAATCCCGTCACCCATTACCATAATGAATTTCCGGTCTGCGGGAATGGAAAACCCGGCAATGTTCGCCAGTTTTTGCGGAGATATGGCCACTGTATCCGGTAATCTGTGTCCTTCGTCATCCCACATAACCTTGCGAAGCATGGCCTTCTCTTCCTCATTGGCCAGATAACCGCCCTCTTTAATAAGTTGCTCAACCATCTTATCGAAGATACTCTCTTCTATGACCAGATTCCCGTCGGCAGAGCACCCGGAACCATAATCGGAGGTCTTGCTCAGCATGGTGTTGTGAGCGGCTTCTTCGATATTGGCAGTTTCGTCTATAAGCATCGTAGCATTTCCAGCACCCACCCCGTATGCAGGCTTGCCTGAGCTGTAGGCAGCCCGGACCATGGCCTGACCCCCGGTAGCTATGACAAGATCAGCCCTGGCCATTAATGCTTTGGACATAGGGATATTCACTCTGGTAAGACATTGCAGGATATCGGACGGAGCCCCTTCCTTTTCCAGGGCTTCTCGCATCAGCCGCACCGTCTCAAAGGTAGTCTTCTTGGAACGGGGATGGGGAGAAAATATGACAACATCACGGGCTTTGATAGCATAGATAGCCTGTCCTGCTGGGGTTAGATCAGGGTTGGTGGTAGGTACCAGGGAAGCGATGATCCCTGCAGGCTTAGCATATTTTACTATACCTTTTTCGGGGATTTCTTCAATAATGCCCACGCTCTTCTGACGCAAGGCATCTCTTAAGACTCCGCGAATCTTAAAACGTTTATTCATTCTGGTAACAGGATCTCCCATACCGCTTTCTTCAATACTCATTTCCACCAGGCGCTGGAAAGTCTTTTTGTTGGCTACTGCCCAGGCCACTGCCTGGCACAGGCGGTCAACCCTGGCTTGATCATAAGTCTCAATAATTGCCAGCGCTTTACGCGCCCGGTCAAAAGCTTCATCCAGTTCCTGCTGTTGTTCTTTGGTCAATTCATCACTCATATGCTTAAGCCTCCTTAAATCTGTTCTTTTTTTATAATATCGCTGGATTTTCCAGCCTTGAGGACGAAACTTGCTGTATCATGCCCGATTATCTCCCGGACATAACGGCCCAAGGCAATCAGGCGATCCAGGTCATATCCTGTATTAATACCCATTTCCTGACACATGTGGACCAGGTCCTCACTGGCTATATTTCCCGTAGCTCCCGGTGCGAAGGGACAGCCTCCCAATCCGGCAAAACTGGCATCAAAACGATCTATACCAGCCAGCATACCGGCAACAACATTGGCCAGCCCCATACCGCGGGTGTTATGGAAGTGCAAATTCCAGGTAATATCAGGAAATTCAGCCTGGACACGCCGACAGTATGCATAGACCTGCCGGGGATGGGCCATCCCCGTAGTATCAGAGAGCGAAAGTTCTCTTACGCCAATCTCCCGAAAACAAGCAACAACCTTTAGCACCTGTTCCAGAGAAACCCGGCCCTCGAAAGGACAACCAAAAGCGGTAGAAATGGCTCCCGATAGTTCCATGCCATGGGCAGCAGCATAATCGGCACATTCCACAAAGCCCCTAATGGCTTCTTCCGGCGTCCGATTCATATTGCTGAGGGAGTGGGATGGGCTGGCCGAAACAGTAAGCTTGACCTTCATAATGCCTGCAGCTTCAGCGCGCTCCAGTCCCTTTAAATTCAGGACCAGCGCCCGGTATTCCACCCCCGGCAGGCGTTTTATACGCCGGGCGACTTCGTCTGTATCAGCCATCTGCGGGACAGCCCTGGGATGTACAAAGGACCCTATCTCGATCATGTCGGCGCCTGCTTCTGCTGCGCGTTCGATTAATTCCACCTTCTGCTCGACTCCCAACATGACCTTCTCATTCTGGAGTCCGTCCCTGGGTCCCACTTCACAAACGAAAATGCGGGTAGGCCAGGAAAGACCATTCTGGTTATTTTTCTCATCCATAAGAAACTCCCCCTACGCTATCGCTGCATCTTATCCTGTCAATGTTCTGACAATAAGAAATTTAATAGTTTCTACATCCTAAATTGCTGGATATTTCTTTCCCCGCTTCATATACATGTGTTTTGATCTCGTCCACAAACTCGTCGGTAAACCTTAAACTAGGCCCTGACATTGATATACTGCCAATGACGTTATGATAGGCATCGAAGATAGGCGCAGCCACACACGCCACCCCAATTTCCCTTTCATCATGACTTACTGTATATTTTAGCTCCCGAATGCGTTGTAGTTCTTTTTTTATGTCATTAATATCTGTTATCGTGTAATCAGTAAGGGGTTTGGTTTCGTTAATATATCTATTGATTTCATCCTCGCCTAGAAAAGCTAAAATTGACCTGCCACTTGCCCCAGACCAAATGGGGAATCTGTCTCCGATCCTTACTGTTCGCTTTAAGGCATGTGAGCTTTCAATCTGTTCAAAACACACAATTTTATCATCCTCATATATATAGAGATTAACAGTTTCATTAAATCTGGCCTGCAGACTCTGCATGATTGGTAAGGCAATTTTTCTTAGTTCTATGCTTTCTTTTGCAATCGTACCAAGATAATAGATCTTATACCCCAGGGTATAGGTGTTGTCCTCGTTTTTGACCAGAAAACCCTCCTTCTCTAGGGCAGTAATAAATCTCAGGGTAGTGGATTTTGCGAGGGATATTTTTTTTGCGATCTCCGTCATGGTGAGCTTTTTATTATCCAAATCAAAACATAACAATACATCCAGGGCTCTTTTCAGCGTCCTGATTTCATCTTTTCCACCATTGCTTTTTTCGTTCATAACTTCATTCAATCTATATACCCTCCGGCATGTCATCTCATTCTATTATTTATTTTTTAATTATTTGTTCAAGAGTTTGTTAGTAATCAATTTGTAAAGTTGCTCCCGAGGAGGCATCTGGCCGGTCCAAATCTTGAATGCCTCCGCTCCTTGATTCACTAACATACCAACCCCCGTTACTATCTCACAACCCTGTTCCATCATCGACTTTAGAAACTTAGTATGAATGGGATTGTAAATTATGTCACTAGCAATAAGCTTTTTATTAACTTTGATCTCTACCGGCGTTTTGTCTACATCGGGATACATCCCGACTTTGGTAGTATTAATGATTACATCTGCCTCATGGATGTATTTTTGAATTTCACTATTATTCAACTCAATGGGTTCGGCGCATTTTCTAATTCTATTTACTTCTTCTGCCAGTTCTAAGGCTTTATT
Organism: uncultured Peptococcaceae bacterium; assembly: GCA_964637385.1. Lineage (GTDB taxonomy): Bacteria > Bacillota > Peptococcia > DRI-13 > DRI-13 > Thermanaerosceptrum. The sequence continues at coordinate 11,555 of CAZWTM010000060.1, read as the reverse complement.
AAAAGTTCTGTTGGCGATATATATTCTTTCAGCCCCCTGGAAGGCCAAGGTTATTATAATGGCCCTTGCCGCGCCTCCGCTGCCAAGCACTATGAACCTAGACTTTTGGGGATCTACATTCTTTTCGTATCTTAAAGACTCAACAAAACCTTCGCCGTCTGTATTATAACCCTTCAGTACTCCATTGTCTAAAAGAATGGTGTTTACCGCACCGATTATTTTAGCTTTTTCGTCAATCTCGTCTAAATACTCAATAATTGTTTCTTTGTAAGGAGATGTAACATTACCGCCGGCAAAATTAAAGTATTTTAAAGATTTTATTGTTTCTGCAAAGTTTTCTTTTTCCACTTCAAAAGGTATATATAAATAATTTAAGCCCATTTGTTCAAATGCAGTATTATGCATTAATGGCGACATGGTGAAAGACAATGGATTCCCAAAAAGACCTAATAGCTTTGTTTTTACATTAATTTCTTTCATACAATAACCCCATCCCTATATAATTTAATTTTTCCTGAAACTTCTCAATGCTTTCATAAAAACATCTCTGGACTTTGTCTGTGCTAGAACCATAGTAAGTATAAATAACAAAAGCACTAAGGTTATAGGATTTGTGAATAGACTTACGACAAATCCCCAGATGCTGCCATGTTCCATGGCTACTGCCCTCCGGAAATTAGCATCAATAATAGGGCTTAAAATCACTCCCAAAACCATAGGTGCAACGGGATAGTCATACATTTTCATAAAGTATCCCAGTATGCCAAACCCTATCATCCAGTAAATGTCGAAAACATTGTTATTTATGCTGTAACTGCCTATTACCGACAAAACGATAATAATTGGGATGATAATAGCTTTGGGTATTTCCACAATCTTGCTGAAAATTCTTATCCCAGTCATGCCGAAAATGTACAGGAAGATATTTGACAATAGTAAGCAGCCAACCACTACCCAGAAGAATTCCGGTTGTTCCCTCATCAGCATGGGACCGGGCCGTAATCCGTGAATAGTTAAAGCTCCTATTAAGATAGCGGTTACGGCATCACCAGGAATACCCAGGGTCATCATGGGTATAAAGGCGCTGCCGATAGCAGCATTGTTGGCAGCCTCTGGAGCTACTATACCCTCAAAGGCGCCTTCACCGAAAGGACGGGACGGGTTTTTTACCGTTCTTTTAGCATGGTCGTAAGCCATCAAGGCTGCGATATCCCCGCCGGTTCCCGGCAACGCACCAATCAAGGTACCGATGGCTGAGCATCTCAAAGTCAGGGGAAGATTTTTTATGATAAGCTTTAAATCAGGAACAATTTTATCTACCTTCTGTTTAACCGGTTCTATTTGATAACGCAACTGGTAAAGTCCCTCGGACAAGCCAAACAAGCCTATCATGACTACTACGAAACTTATGCCACCCAGCAACCCGTAACTGCCAAAAGTAAGCCGTCCCTGGGCTGTTTCCGGATCCATTCCGATCAGACCTATCAATATCCCTAGAAAAGCTGTAAGCAGCGCTTTTAGCAAAGAACCATGACTTAGACTTCCCACCAGAAACAATCCCATGATAGCCAGGAGAAAATAATCTCTGGGTGCAAAATTAATAGCCAGGTGGGATACTATCGGTGAGGCTACAGCCAGTATCAAAATGCCAAAGAACTCTCCGATTACGGATTGAGTAGTACTCAATCCCATGGCCCTGCCCGCTTCGCCCAGCCTGGCCAGAGGATAACCGTCAAAAGCGGTGGCAACTGCAGCCGGTGCTCCGGGAATATTCAAAAGAATAGCCGATCTGCTGCCTCCATACACACCTCCGGTATAAATACCCACCATGATGGCCAGAGCAGGCAATACCTCCCATGTATAAGTAAAAGAAATCAACAGGGATACTGCCATCGTTACAGAAAGCCCGGGAATAGCGCCGATATAAATGCCAACGAAAACGCCAACTGCGATATACAAGATTAATTCAAGCTGCGTAAAAGGTATCAAAAAACCCTCGATCCCCGCCATTTCCATCCCCCCGTCTATTTATGGTAAGACTACTTCGAACAGATAACCAAAAACTACTATAATGAAACCTACCGTGCCTAATGAAATGATAAGTTTTTGCAGAGGCTTTCTCGTATCAAAAGAGTACATCAGAATAAACAGAAACAAAAAAGTTGTGATCTCGAAATGCAGTATTTCCAGCAAAAATGCATAAAGGGTAACCAGTATGAGCAAGACAATTACTTTGCTTGAAAAGAGATACCGCAGGATTTCAACGGTTTCCCCCCCACGAGGGTTGTTCTTAAATATCATAAGGCCCTGCACACAAATCATGATGATCATTGCAAATACTATGAGCTGTGGGATTGTTCCGGGACCGTTAAAAGACCCCTGGAGCATACCTTTTAGTTTAGCTGATTCAACAAAAAACGCTACGACGATTGCGAAAAGAATAAAAAGAAAAAATATCTCGCCTGGTTTCTGTTGTGCATGTTGTTTTTCCAGTCGTTCTTTCTCCTGCATCTTGAGCCCTCCGTTTTTCGCCAGCGTAGGGAGAAGGTTGGGGGGAATCAGGATCCCCCCCAGTTTTTTACTTACGGTTTCTGAATGCCAAATTTTTCCGGAGATTCCTTCGCTCCTCCAGCTTCGTAAATCAACCAGGACATGGTAGATTGCCACTTCTTCATATATTGTTTAGCCTCATCACCCGTAAGACCTAAGGGAATTAAACCATTCTTAGAGCAGTATTCCTGGAATTTAGCGTCTTTAAAGGCTACCTGGAAGGCATCTCTTAATTTCTTGACGATATCTTCTGGAGTGCCTTTCTTAACAAAAACCCCATAGAAGAAACCGGGGGCCTGAAGCATGGACTGATATGCTGGTTTCATTTCGCCCAGGGCAGGCACATCGGGAAGAGCAGGATTGCGCTTGTTGGCAACAATGGCAAGCCCTCTAAAGTCACCATTTCTAACATATTGGGCTGCTGCGCTGATTGCGAGACCAGTAACATCAACCTGCTTGCCAAGGAGGGCAGTGATGAGAGGACCGTCACCGTCAAAGGTTACTGTGTTAAAGGTTACACCTTCACCTTTTTTAAGTATATTAGCAGTCATATAGGGCTGGCCGCCCACACCGCTGATGCCGATATTGACTTTCCCGGGTCTTTTCTTCGCATCATCAATCAGATCATCCAGGGTTTTGTAAGGAGAATCTTTGTGAACTACTATAACAGTCATTCCTTGAACAGCAAGAAGGATTGGCTCAAAATCATCGTAACTCAGTTTGGACAGGCCAAGAACCTGGTAAATCTGCGGATTCTCCGCATGAAACAGCAGGTTATAACCGTCAGCTTTTTGGTCAAAAACGTATTGTGTAGCGATAGTGCCGGTAGCGCCTGTTTTATTAGTTAAGATAATAGACTTGCCAAGTTCTTTTTCGGCTACAGGCGCAAGCAGCCTGGAAACACTGTCAGTACCGCCTCCGGCACCCCAGGCAATCGTACCATTAATATTCTGAGTTGGATAGGTTTCCTTTTTAGCTTGCTTTCCAGCGCAGCCAACCACAATCATGCTAGTAAACACCAGTAATAACACAATACAGGTAAGTTTATTCTTCAAAGTCATCATCAAATCCACTCCCCTCTACATTTAGTAAGGTTTTGTAACAACTCTTCTCCCATTATATAGTTTTTATCCTGTATTTCTCACCCCCTATTATTCTCACCCACTTGCTGTCTTGGCCACATATTTTGTCCCTACAGATGAGCATCAAGATAGTTCTTTGCAGTCTGCAAGCGACACCATCGTAGATACGCGCCAGTTCGATGTCGTGAAGCTTTAGTCCCACATGGGCAGGTGCCGTTTTAGTTTGCCGCAGCATCACTCTCTAATCTTATTTCAACAGAAGTAGCATAAAACTGGAACTCTCTCTGATCCTTAGTCGGTGCTTACATGATGCACGTGCTTGCCCGGAGAATAAATATCCATAATGTTCCAGTGTCCGGCAGTAGGAACAGGGTTGTTTACCATTGGTACATCAATAACAAAAGGTTTATTGGACTCAATAGCCTTTTGTAATGCAGGCTTGAATTCCTCAGCTGAATTCACCCTGATTCCCTCAATGCCATAGGCTCTGGCAATAGCAGCATAATCAGGGGAATAGGGCTTGCCGTCTTTCTCGAATACTGTGCCGAAAGTTGTACCATAATGGGCTTTTTCCAGACCGGCAATGGTACCGAAGGCATAGTTGTTCATGATGACGAAAACAACAGGGATATTTTCACAGGCTGCAGTGGCCAGGACGGCCGGGTTCTGGCCAAAGCCGCCGTCACCGATTAAGGAGACTACCACTTTATTGGGCGCTGCTATTTTCGCGCCGAGGGCTGCCGGAGAACCAAAGCCCATGGTGGCATAACCTCCCGGAGTGAGAATGGAGCCGGGAGTATAGATGGGGAACTGCTGACCAACACCGTTTTTATTCCAGCCCACATCAGTGGTGATAATCGCATCCCTGGGCAACACTTCCCGGACATCAGCCAGGATACGCTGCGGGCTCATGGGATAGTCGTTGCTTTCTTCCAGTGCCCGGTTGCTTTCCTTAAAGCTCCGGCGATATTCAGCTATTTCCTGTTTAAGAACAGAATTCTCAATGGGGTGAGGGTAAAGTCTTCTGGCCACCCGGTTGAGAACGGTGAGGGCTTTTTTCAGGTCAGCCTGGGCTCCGATTGCCACTGGGAAGTTACGACCGATTTCCTGGGGATCGATGTCGATATGAATTAGTTTGGTGGGTGGGAAACTAAAGGTGTACTCAGGGTACCAGGAACTGCAGTCCGCTTCCTTAAAACTGGTACCTAGCCCCAGGACCCAGTCGGCATTTCGACATTTATCATTAATAAACTTCGTTCCCCAAAAACCGGTCATGCCCAAGGTAAGGGGATGGTCGTCCGGCAGGGCTCCTTTGCCCATCAGGGAATGGGCCACTGGAATCCCTAAATGATCCACCAGTTCTTTCAGCTCGGCGGCCGCATCGGCCAGGATAACTCCCCCACCAGCATAGATAATGGGGTTTTTGGCCGCTGTCAGGGTCTTTATAATCCGTTCGGCCAGTTCATCATCAATGGAGGGTTTTTCGATAGTTTTCGTGTTGTGATACAGCCTTTCAAAGAGGGCTACATCAACCTCCATGGAAAAAATATCCATTGGTACGTCCACTAAAACTGGCCCTGGACGTCCGGACTCGGCCAGTGTAAAGGCTTTCTCCATAATTTCCGGCAGGAGATCAGGCCTATCCACGCGCCAAGCCCGTTTGACAAAGGGCCGGTAGATCTCCCATTGGCTACCATCAGCATGGAGATTAACCTCCTGATGGGGATGTTTTCCGAAATAATGGCTTGGTACATCTCCTGCAATAACTACCATGGGAGTAGAATCCAGACAGGCATTCGCTACACCCGTTGCGGCGTTCGTCAGGCCTGGGCCCAGGTGGCTCAGGACCACGGAGGCTTTCTTAGTCACCCGGGCATAACCATCAGCGGCATGGGCTGCAATCTGCTCATGGCGGACATTAATAAATTTGATTTTTTCGCTCTTGGACAAGGCGGCCAGTACAGCAATATTGGTATGCCCGCACAATCCGAAAATATGCTTAACACCCCGCATCTCCAGGTATCTAACCAGTTGATTGGCAACAAAGTCTTTCATGCTTTTACCTCCTTCTCCGATTCGCTGGAAGAACAATTTATCTTAGAAAGACAGGACCTTCCAGACACTACGCAAATCGGCCACAGGAACCTGTCCGGGCGCCGAAGATTCTTTACCCACAGCAAAGGTCAGATCCGATCCAAAGAAGCCCCCCGCTATCCGGGTGATTTTCCCCATTTCCCCCATGGCCATTGTGATAATGGGAATGTCAAGGGCTTCCTCGCGGGCACGAAGAGTAGCACTTAAAAGATTTAACACGTCGCGATAATTCTGGGGCATAATCGCCAGTTTAGCAATATCGGCGCCTAGATCCCGGGCCTCCAGCAATTTCTTATAGATAAATTCTTCATCCGGGGTATACTGGAAGTTATGATAAGAAAGAATCAGCTTGGCTCCTGCTTTATGGACCTCTTCTTTAATCTCGGCAACCAGCTTTTCGCCGTTGGATATTTCAAAATCGATGATGTCAACCTCTCCGCTGCGTACGGCTTCGAAAATAATTTCCTTTCTCTTAGCCTGGGGAATTTCCTTAAATCCACCCTCGTTTATGTAACGGCAGGTAAAAATCAAAGGAATTTCCCCGATTTCTTTTCTCAGTGCCCGTAACGCTTCCACCATTTCTACAAGGCTTTCGACCCTCTCGAAACTATCAACCCGCCATTCGATAACATCCGGTTCCAAAGCGGCATTGAACCGGGCCTGCTCAATTAAAAGGTTTTTATCACCTGCCACGAGGGGCAGGCAAACCAGTGGGGTCGGCCCCCCTAGCACTCTTCCCCTGATGATGACAGGTTTTTTACTTTCAGGTCTCACTTTACATTCCTCTCCTTTTAAGTATGATTCCCATCAATAATTCAATTTTGTGAAACTGTTTAATCTAATAGTACATCGAAAGCTGCTGCTTAACAATTCATTCCCCCAAGTGAGCTTCAAAATAATCTTTTGCAGTTTGCAGACAGCGCCACGCATGTTCTGCATAACCCAATTCTTTAACACGCGCAAGGTGGGGCAATTCAATAGAACAGGGAACCTCCGGAATCCGCTTCAAGATCGCGGCAATATCAATAGCGCCCTCCCCCACATACAGGCGCTCATCCCGCCCTGTATGAATCAATTCTTCTTTTGTAGTAGGTATCTCTTTAGGCCCATCACAGATATGGACAAAGTGGAACCATTGGCGCGGTACTTCGTCCAACTCCTCCAGGGCAACTCGTGAGCGGTGGAAATGAAGCGTATCAATCATGATTCCGCAGTTATCCCGATTGGCCCCACGGAGAACAGCCAGGGCTTCCTGAAGATTCCTGACATCGGCCCACGTGACGAATTCTAAGTCCACCGTCAGGCCGAAGGGTTTGGCCAGATCGCAAAGTTCTGCAAAACACTCGATTGCGAAATGGCGGTCGGGGGTCCAGATACTACAAAGAACACTACGGCCGCCCAGTTCGGCTGCTACTTCCATGGCAGGGAGATACTTTTTCGGATCAAGTCCATCGTAAATACGCGCCAGTTCAATGTCGTGAAGCTTGAGTCCCGTAGAGGCAAGTGCCCTTTTGGTTTGCCGCAGCATCTCCTTATTTTGAGCCAGGTCATAATTGGGCTCGCCGGGCAGCCCCATATAGATGGTCCGAAAGCTGACGAAATCATAACCGGCGCGGGCGGCAATGTAAGTCATCTCAGGCGGTGCACAACCAAGCACTGTAAGGTGGGCTAAAGAAAACTGTCTTTTTTTCAACCTTTCCATTCCTCCTATCACCCTCTGCTGCATTTCTACTGAGTGGAACTTATTTCTATGTAGTAGTACTAATTTAATTATAGCGTTTTGTGAATCTTTTAGTCAATATTAATATTCTGTATGGTCTAAAATTTTTAGTCTTCATGGAAAAGCAGTTGACATGACAATAAAAAGCGGGCTGAAAAAAATCAGCTCGCTTTAGAAAAATACGATTATAGGCATGAGATCTTTTCTTTTACCAGTCTGAATAATTCCTGGGAGGGCTTTATGGACAATTCTTTGGCCAGATTATCCTTGTACCTGTTAAAGGTCTGTACAGCCAAAGTCTTTTGTTTAAGGTGGCAATAACACGAGATCATCATACGATAAGCACTTTCACAACAATTATCCTTACTAATCATTTTTTCACATATTTCCAGACACCTGGGGAATTGTTTTTCCTGCAGGTATAACATTGCCAGCTTCTCCGCTACCTCCAGGTACATCTTTTTAAAGCTTTCCCTTTCCTGGAAAACCCCCTCTTCCTCAAAATCCATCAGAAAATCCCCTGAATATAAATCCAGGGCATCTTCCAGTATTTCTTTGGCCAGTACATATTTGCCTTCTTTATAATATCTAAATCCCATTCGTGCCTGCAAGGCGAACTCGTCAGCATATACCCGGAAATTTTCCAGGTTGACCAATCCATAACCATAAGTGTTTCTCTCTACAAAAAACGGGTTATGACCTTGCCGCTCGGGCTCCAGAATACGGTGAAGGGTGTTCATCGTCACTTTAAGATTCTGCCTGCCCTGTTCTTCACTCTTATCAGGCCAGAGTATGTCAATAAGCTCTTCAAAACGTACAAATCTCCCCCGGTAAAGGATTAATATCTGCAGTAATTTTCTGGCTTTATCCCGGATCCATTCTTCACTTTTTATTTCCTGCTGTCCCCTCCATACCCTGAAATCCCCCAGAGTTTTGAAGTATAGGGTATAACCCGGGTGATAATCTGGTTTCCCGGTAGTTTTTTGTTTTATCCCCGTATCAAAACATTCCCGGGTTAAAGCGCGTAGCAAGGCCATATCTATAGGACTGAAAATTGTCTTTTCTTTGAGGAGAAAGGTATAATTATAACCCTTTATTCTTGTAAATAATTCTTCTCCACTGCATTTAAGCATTCTCTGGTTTCTCGTCTTCAAATAAACTAAAGCTTCCCAGAGCAGAGCAACAGTAGTAAGGAAAGAATCCTGGCACCTTCCTGCCAAATCTTTTGCTTCTAAAAAGTACCCCAAAGCTGTTTCATAATCCTCAACGGTAAAGAAGCTAATCCCCTGGGCTATGGTAATCAAAGTAACAAGCCAATGATCAGATGCATCCAAGCAAATTTTCTTAGCTTCTTCTCCGTATTGAAAAGCCGATTCTCTCTGGGCATTATACCCATAGGCCAGGCATAAACCCCAAAGGGGCTCTCCTTTACCACGGGGAACCCTCACTCTTTCCGAGAGCTTTACAGCAGTCTGATACCATGATATGGCTTTGTCCAGTTTCCCCTTAACAAGATAAGTGTGCCCCAGACGAGCAGCGGCTACAGATTCAGTAAAAGGTGACCCTACCCTTTGCCCATCCTCTAAGCCTTCCCGGGCATAGTAGAAGGCCGTATCCCCATTTCTTCCTGTTAGAGAATAAAGCAGGGACAGAATAAGTTTGACTTCCCGATGAGCTTTAGGGAACAACCCTTCCCTTTTTTCCACTTCTTGAAGCTGTCCCTCCAGATAAATAATGGCTTCATCCAGTCTGCCGGTCCGTAATAAGAAACGTCCCTGCAAATCAACAGGTAATTCTGTTCCCGTACTTCGCGCCAGCTCCTGAATGGTTTTTACCTCTTCTATTTTTCCGCAATTTAAATTATTTTCAGCAATTAACGCTAAAAGATCTCCCTTCTCCCCTTCCATTATGGTCTCTTTTAAGGCTAAGGCTTCATTGAGAAGGGATTCGGCCCGGCTAGGCTGCACCGTATCGAGGAACACCAAAGCTTTGCGCTGTAAAACTTCACTGATTTCATACCTGCTTTGTGACCTTGTATAAAGCTTTTCTGCTTTTGCGTAAGTATTAAGGGCATTATTAAATTCGCTGGTGAAGCGATAAATGTCACCTAGAATCACAAACAACCAGGGATTTAGTGTATAAGTGTCTTCAGGTAATTTTTTCAGCCAGTATAATAAAGTATTAATCCTTGCCCCTTTAATAAGTTTACCGGAAATCTTAATGATCAGGTGGGCAGCATGTCCGTATTCCCCGGCTTTTATCAGATGGTTAACAGCTTGCTCAAAATCCTCTTTTTTCAGAAAATATTCGGCCGCAAGATTATGCAACTGCCTTAAGGGATACTGTTCTTTTTGCGCCACCTGATAAAGGAATTCTTTAAACAGGCTGTGAAAACGGTAATTGTCCCGCCCATAATCATAAATAAAAAGACCTTTTTCAATAACCTTCCGTAAAGCTTCCCGGCTTGGGGGACCTAATAGATATTCACAAATCTCTTTATTAATAACATTCAATACAGAACAGCTTAAGAGGAAATGTTGTATCTCCTCCTCTTGTTTGTCTAACACATCAGCAGCCAGAAAAGCAAACAAGTCCTGGGAGCTATCACAAAAATCATCCTCAAACTGAGAAAATGTATAAGCATCAGCAGAAGCACTCAACATTTCCAGTGCCATGGCCCAGCCTTCGGTCTTTTTCATGATCAATTCCAGTTCTTTTTGTTCTAGTTTAACATTAGAACGCAGGCTGAAAAAATCTCGAATTTCTTGTTCATCAAAGGCCAGATCCTCTTCAGAAATAAGCAGGACCTGCCCCTTTACTTTCCAGCGCTGCCAGGGAAAAGTAACAGGAAACATTCTGGTGGTAACAACAACGTGAATACCTGGAGGTAAATTATTAAGTAGATAAGCCATAACCTGTATAATGTGGGAACGGTCTTCAATTAAATGGAAATCCTCAATAACTAGAAAAATTTCTTCCTTTTGCTTACTGTATAAATCCCATAATTCATTGATAAAACCATTGATAAAGTTTTTCCAGGTATCCTGGAAATTCTCTATCTCATCTAAAAGCTTAAGCAAACCATTGCCAAAATCTCCGTGCTTTACTCTTACCGCGAACACTAAATCATAAAGAAAATTATATAATTCATTATCCTCACCGCTGATATTAAACCAGTAGTAATTTTTTGCAAAATTTTTAAAATAAAACCCTAACATCGTGCTTTTGCCGTAACCGGCTCCTGCTTTAACTATGGTTATAGAAAACTTTTCACATTTTTTTATTTTTTCCAAAAAACGTTTAATCATGACAATTTCTTTGGAGACTGTTGGAATAATAAATTTTGTAGCCAGATATACCCTCTCTACCATCTTCCCTCTCCCTTTGCCAGTAACCGCCAAAAGAGGCACAATACGTGTAATTTTATGATTTCATACATTTATAAATTAATATTCTCTCGACCCCTGTATGTTCCCTGCCATAACTTTGGAAATTTTCTGTGTAATTCAATTGACCTTCACCACAAAGAAAAATCGATTACTAAAGAAAAGCCATGTCTAACAGCAGATGAAGAAAAATGTAAACAATGGATATGATAATAAAAAACCCTTGCCAACAAAACATGCACTCAACGGCGACAAAGTCTTAAAGGGCTCAACGTGAGTGTATTTTTTATATAATGCCGGCACATTCTATATTTATCCCGGTCCGAATTACCACATAATACTTGTTTTTTCATAGTACAACAATACAAATCTAAGTAACAATTCCACAAAGGAGGTAACAAAAAATGATCACTATAGAAACACCGGAAAAGACCACTAAAAATGAACCAGCGATAAAACAAACAATTGATGACCTAGTTTCCCTGGCGCAAGTTGCCCAAAAGGAATTTCTCAAACTCAATCAGGAACAAGTGGATGCCATTGTCAAGGCCATGGCCCTGGCCGGCATCGCCAAACACATGGAACTGGCCCGGCTGGCCGTCGAAGAGACCAAAATGGGGGTTTACGAAGATAAGGTAACCAAAAACCTCTTTGCTACAGAATATGTCTATCATGTTGATGCCCACATTATTTGGCGGCCACTTGATAACCGTCAGTGGCGGT
>CAZWTM010000059.1:0-16283 GCA_964637385.1 uncultured Peptococcaceae bacterium | reverse complement strand
ATCTAAGATTAAGCGAGATATTCAAAGAAAACCAAAGATTATAGAGGGAGGTGAGGGAAATGGGAGAAGAAAAAAAAGAGACAAAAAAATATACTGTTCTTGTTAAGCAAGAATGGTGTAAAAGCTGTGGTATTTGTTACGCCTTGTGCCCCAAAGGTGTACTCATTAAAGACCAGTTGGGGAAAGCTGTGGTCAAAGACCCTGCTGCATGCATTGGTTGCAGGATTTGCGAAGAACATTGTCCTGACTACTGTATTAAAATTGGGGGTGAAGAAAAATGAGTAGCAGAAAAGCACAACTTCTGCAAGGTAACCAGGCCTGTGCAATGGCCGCTATTGATGCAGGGGTTCGTTTTTATGCAGGTTATCCTATTACACCATCGACGGAGATTGCGGAATATATGGCAGAAAATCTCCCCAAAGTAGGTGGTAAGTTTATCCAGATGGAAGATGAAATTGCCGGTATGGCTGCAATTTTGGGAGCAGCTTTAACCGGGGTTAAAGCCATTACGGCCACGAGCGGACCAGGTTTTTCACTCAAACAGGAAAACATTGGTTTTGCTGCGATGGCTGAGATACCGTGTGTCATTGTCAATGTACAGAGGTTAGGTCCAAGTACAGGTGGTCCTACTGCGCCCTCCCAAGGGGATGTTATGCAAGCCCGTTGGGGAACCCATGGAGACCATCCTGTTATTGCTTTGTCGCCTGCCTCTGTATTGGAAACCTATGAAATAACGGTTCAGGCCATTAATTTCTCCGAAAAATTCCGTGTTCCGGTTATCATCCTGCTGGATGAGGTTATCGGGCATATGCGGGAAAAAGTTGTTTTACCCTCGCCAGAAGAACTTACTTTGGTTGAACGGAAAAGAACAGATTTGCCTCCTTCAGAATACAAGCCATACGAAGCAGATGATACAGGAATTCCCGCTATTGCGGATTTTGGCACGGGATATCGCTGGCATGTTACCGGTTTATTTCATGACGAAAATGGTAATCCCTCAGGTAAAGTAGAGACTATTAACAAACAGGCCACCCGTTTATTGACAAAACTTGATCCCTATTCGGATGAAATTACTCTTTATAAATCCTACTGTACGGAGGATGCCGATTACCTCCTGATTTCTTTTGGTTGTACTGCCCGGTCTGCAGCAGAGGCTGTGGATATGGCCAGAAGTAAGGGATATAAGGTGGGACTGCTCCAGCTCCAGACGATCTGGCCTTTTCCTGAACGGCTTGTCAAAGAGTTTTGTACTGGTAAAAAGGCAGTGATAGTGCCTGAGTTAAATGCCGGACAATTAAGAGGCGAAGTCCAGAAAGTCATCACCAACCAAACATTAAGCGGTGTAAATAAGATAAATGGAGACCTTATTACACCTGAAGAAATAGTCATGAAAATTAAGGAGGTGGCGGGTTAATGTTAATTGATGTGGAAAATTTAATGCGTTCCCACCGCTTACCCCATATCTGGTGTCCTGGCTGTGGTAACGGGATTATCATGAAGGCTATTCTGGAGGGTATTCGGGAGAGCAACCTGAATTTGGATAAAACCGTGATTGTCTCTGGTATTGGCTGTTCTTCACGTGCCACCGGTTATCTTAACTTTGACACTATTCATACAACCCACGGCCGGGCTATTGCCTTCGCTACCGGTGTGAAACTGGCTAAGCCTGAGCTTAATGTCTTTGTCATCACAGGTGATGGTGATGGCGCCGCCATTGGCGGAAATCACCTTATTCATGCAGCCCGCCGTAATATTGACCTTAACGTCATTCTTTTTAACAATAATATTTATGGGATGACCGGGGGACAGTATTCTCCTCTCACACCCCATGGCAAATTTGCTACTACCTCGCCCTACGGTAATATGGAACGTTCCTTCGATATTTGTAAGCTTGTACAGGCGGCAGGTGCCACTTATGTGGCCAGGGGTACGGCTTTCCACACCAAAATGCTTGTTGACCTGATTAAGAACGCTATTAGCAACAAAGGATTTTCCTTTGTAGAAGCCGTAACCATGTGCCCCATTTCCTATGGCCGTCGTAATAAGATGGGCAATGCCCCTGATATGCTCAAATGGCAGCGTGACAATGCCGTTAATGTGAAAGTTGCACAAAAAATGGAGCCGGAAAAACTGGCCGGCAAGATCATCATCGGTGAACTTCACAGGGAAACTGCACCGGAGTATACGGAACTTTATGAGCAATTGCTTGCCAGGTTTAAGAAAGGAGTTGAAGGGGATGGCCAATAAACTCTCTATTCGCTTAAGCGGTACCGGAGGACAAGGGATTATCCTGGGTGGGATAATCCTGGCTGAAGCTGCCATCCTTGACGGTAAAGAAGTGGTCCAGACCCAAAGTTATGGACCGGAAGCTCGGGGTGGGGCCAGTAAGGCCGAGGTTATTATCAGTGATGAGACCATCAAATATCCCAAGGTAACAACACCTGGATATCTTTTACTCATGTCACAGGAAGCTGCCAGGATCTATGCTTCAAATATTAAAGAAGACGGCCTGATTGTAGTAGATAACAGTATTGTGCCGGAATTACCGCAAGTAAAGGCTAAAATTGTGAAGGTGCCCGTTTCACAGTTGGCCAGGGAAGAAATAGGAAACGAATTGACAGCCAATATCCTGGCTGTGGGGGCTTTAGCCGGTGCCGGCAATATTGTTTCTCTGGCGTCCATGGAAAAGGCCGTGCATTTAAGGCTATCCAAAGTAGCTGAATTAAATATTAAAGCCCTTAAGCTGGGATGGGAATGGGGACAAAGGAGTATTTAAAAACCAAAACCGGCCTGAGCCGGTTTATTTTTTTTGTAACAGAAAATGGAATTTAGTTATGAGGGCTAGATATACAGAGATATGACAATATTTTGAGATATAATCTGCAAATACACGCCTAAATAGCTCGTCAACGTCTTTGCTTTTAAATCTAGAACATGCTAGTCTACGTAAGGGAGAAATATATCCTTCTAGTAAGGACACAAGTAAGGAGGAGGGGCGAAAGAGAATACATAAGATTATAGTTAATCTCGTTTAAGTTTTCATTTGGGGAGGTTAGTGTAAATGTTGAGATCAAAAAAGATGATGATTTTATCGTTGGCTCTGGTTGTTGCTTTAATCCTTGTAGGATGTGGTAAACCAAAACAAGAGGCTCCCAAAGCCGAAGCTCCCAAACCGGCAGAAGATGTGATTAAGATCGGTGTTTATGAACCTCTGACTGGTGGGCAGGCTGCCGGTGGACAAATGACTGTGGATGGTATGAAATTAGCCAATAAGTTGTTCCCCACAGTTCTTGGTAAAAAAGTTCAACTGGTCATCGAAGACAATAAGAGTGAACCAACGGAATCTGCTAATGTGGTTTCCCGTTTGATCGACCAGCATAAAGTTCAGGTTATTTTGGGAAGCTATGGGAGCTCCAACTCCAAATCCGGCGGCAATGTGGCCAAACAAAAGGGAGTACCTGTAATTGGTTGTTCTCCCACAAATCCTACAGTAACTAAAGACAATGACTATTATTTCCGGGTTTGTTTTATTGATCCCTTCCAGGGCACAGTAATGGCTAATTATGCGTTCAAAGATCTTAAGGCTAAAAAAGTTGCCATTATCCGGGAAGTAACCAGCGACTATTCTGTGGGTCTGGCCCAGTATTTTGTGGATGCCTTCACTAAACTCACGGGAGATCCCAACAGCATTGTAGCTCAACTGGATTATAAAAAGGGAGACCAGGATTTTACTGCTCAGTTGCAGACCATTAAAAGCAAGCAGCCAGATGTAATCTTTGCCCCTGGGGAGATTGGTGAGTCCGCCATTCTCATTAAGCAAGCCCGCCAGTTAAAGATTAACGTGCCTTTCTTAGGAGGCGATACTTGGGAAGCTCCTGAATTCATTCAAATCGGCGGTAAAGCTGTAGAGGGCATAGCCTTCAGTACTCACTTTACGGCAGAGGCTCCTGTTACTGAGATGTCCAAGAAGTTTATGGAAGAGTTTAAGAAGGAATACAAAGGGCAAGAACCCACTGCTTTTGCCGCTTTAGGATTTGACACCTATATTTTAGCTTTAGATGCTATTACTAAAGCAGGTAAATATGATGCGAAAGCGATCCGTGATGAATTGGCAAAGACCAAGGACTTTAAAGGGGCTACTGGAAACATTACTTTAGATGCCAATGGAGACCCCATCAAGAGCGCGGTCATTAAGAAAGTACAGGATGGTAAATTCATCTATTTGACAACCATAGAGCCTAAGTAATAAGGTTAATAAGGTATATATAAGATCTCCCCTTCCCTTTGGGGAAGGGGAGACCTTTTATTGTTTTACACAATCCCAGATCCTCGCAGACAACGTACTATAAATGTTAAGGGTAGATTAGGTGGGAGGATGTATTATGACTTTCGAGATTTTTTTACAGCATTTTGCTAACGGGATTTCCTTAGGGAGCCTTTATGCACTTATTGCGATAGGCTATACCATGGTTTACGGCATCTTGCGTTTAATTAATTTTGCCCATGGAGATTTAATTATGGTGGCGGCTTATGGGGCATTTTATGGCATTGCCCTGTTTAGATTGCCCTGGTGGATTGCCTTTCCCTTAGCCGTTGTGTTTACCACAGTAGTCGGTGTTATGATTGAAAAAGCAGCCTATAAACCACTCCGGACTTCTCCGCGGATTTCAGTCCTGATCTCGGCCATTGGCGTTTCTTTCTTTCTAGAAAATTTGGCTATCGTTGTTTTTTCCGGCAGACCAAAACCTTTTCCCCAACCTGAATTATTTACCAATATGTTGGATTTTGGCGGAATATTCATTATGAGTTTGACCTTCATCATTCCTATTGTTACCGTCATCTTGTTGGTTATTTTGAACTATTTGGTTAATAAAACAATAACAGGTATGGCTATGCGGGCTGTGGCCAAAGATTTTGAAACCAGTAGTCTGATGGGTATTGATATAAACAAGATTGTTTCTTACACCTTTACTATCGGTTCCGCTCTTGCAGCTGTGGGTGGAATCATGTGGGGACTAAAATTCCCGCAAATTCAGCCCTTGATGGGTATTTTTCCTGGTCTAAAATGTTTTATCGCGGCGGTAGTAGGAGGGATCGGAAGTATTACTGGTGCCACTATTGGGGGGTTTCTCCTGGGAATTATGGAAATCATGCTGGTTGCCCTCTTGCCCGATTTAACGGGATACCGTGATGCTTTTGCTTTCGTGCTGCTGATCGTTATTCTTATCTTTAGACCTACAGGAATCATGGGTGAAAAAATTACTGAGAAGGTGTAGACATGATGATTCATAAAGATAAGTTGAAAATCATACTATCACTGATTACTTTAGTTCTAGTGGGTATAGCTATTTTTTTAGCCCAATTCTTTTTTGATGATTATAAAATCAGAGTATTAAATTTGGCAGCCGTTTATGTTATTCTGGGCATCAGTTTGAATCTTATTAACGGTTTTACAGGACTCTTTTCCTTAGGACATGCCGGTTTTATGATGATAGGTGCTTATACGGCGGCTCTTTTAAGCATGGGGCCGGAAACCAAAGCTATGAATTTTTATATGAAGCCTTTGATTGCTCCCTTAGCTCACCTGCAGTTTCCCATGATACCGTCACTTTTCTTGGCTGGGATAGTAGCAGCCTTTTTTGGTTTAGTGATTGCGGTACCTGTCTTAAGGTTAAAAGGTGATTACCTGGCTATCGCTTCTTTAGGATTTGCAGAAATGGCTCGGGTACTAGTAACCATGGCCCAGAGTATTACCAATGGTTCTTTGGGGCTCAAAGATATTCCCCGTGAAGAAAATCTCTTTTTCTACTGGGGAATCGCCATCTTAAGCTTGTACATCATTAAATCCTTATTAAACTCCAGTTACGGCCGGGCTTTCAAAGCCATCCGTGACGATGAAATTGCGGCTGAAGCTATGGGTATAAACCTGTTTTATCACAAAGTATTTTCCTTTACGGTAGGTGCTTTTTTTGCTGGTATAGGCGGAGGCCTCATGGGCTTTCTCGTTACTACCATTGACCCCAATATGTTTACGTTTTTACAGACGTTTAATATTTTAATGATCATTGTCCTGGGCGGATTAGGTTCCCTTACGGGTACTGTTATTTCCGCAGTGCTGATTACCATCATGATGGAGGTACTCCGGATTGTGGATGCTCCTATCACCATTGGTTCCATGACCATACCTGGTGTGGCCGGTATGAGAATGGTGCTCTTTTCTCTGCTCTTGCTGTTGGTCATCCTTTACTATCAAAAGGGGATTATGGGGACCAAGGAGTTTAACTGGGACTGGGTAATTAGGAAATACTTTCAAAGAACTGTTGTTGACGGCAAAGGGGGCGGAAAACATGACGCTTTTGAAAGTTGAGGGTATTACGAAACAGTTTGGCGGTCTGATTGCTGTCAACAATTTTACAATGATGTTAGAAGAAGGGCAAATTGCCGGCCTCATTGGACCCAATGGTGCCGGGAAAACTACAGCCTTTAATATGATCACGGGAGTCTACACTCCCACTCATGGCAGGATTATATTTAACTGTGTGGAAATTACAAACAAAAAGCCAGACTTTATTACCAAACTGGGGATAGCCCGTACTTTTCAAAACATTCGGCTGTTTTCCAGCATGAGCGTTCTGGAAAATATTCTGGTAGCCAAACATTCCAGGCTAAAGGCTTCACCGGTAGCGGCAATCCTTAATTTACCTGGTTATAAGCGGGAAATGAAGGAGTTTATCCGCGAGGCCCAAGTATTACTGGAGATGGTGGGGTTAGCAGATGTGGCCAAAGAAAATGCTACTTCCTTACCTTACGGGAAACAGCGGCGCTTAGAAATAGCCAGGGCTCTTGCCACTAAGCCCAAATTATTGTTGCTTGATGAACCTGCTGCCGGCATGAATCCTACTGAATCGGAGGATTTAATGAATTTTATTCGGGATGTGAGAGAAAAGTTTAAGGTTTCCATACTCCTTATTGAACATCATATGAAAGTTGTCATGGGGATTTGTGAAATGATTACTGTTCTTGACCATGGTGTAACCATTGCCCGGGGAAGTCCTGCGGAAATACAAAAGAATGAAAAAGTAATCGAGGCTTATCTGGGGGTGGATGCCCATGCTTAAAATTGAGAACTTACATGTTTTTTATGGTGGGATTCATGCCATCAAGGGAATCAATATGCTTGTTCCCGAGGGAAAAATTGTCAGTCTCGTAGGAGCCAACGGGGCAGGAAAAAGTACGACTTTACGGACCATCACGGGTTTGGTTAAGGCAACGGAGGGTAAAATATCGTTTTTAAATGAGGATATTACCCGGAAAAAGACAACAGAAATTGTTAAAAAGGGGATTACTCTGGTACCAGAAGGACGCAGGGTGTTTTCTAACCTGACTGTCCTCGAAAACCTGAGACTTGGTGCTTATACACGCAGTGATAACGAAGGGATTTTAAAAGACATTCACTGGGTTTTTGATTTGTTTCCCCGGCTGAAAGAAAGGGAATGGCAATTAGCGGGGACTCTGTCCGGAGGAGAGCAGCAGATGCTGGCCATCGGTAGAGCATTGATGTCCCGGCCTAAGCTTTTAATGATGGACGAACCCTCTTTAGGATTAGCTCCAATTATTGTACAGGATGTCTTTAAAATCATAAAAGAAATTCATAAAATGGGTATGACCATTCTTTTGATTGAGCAGAATGCCAGAGCGGCATTGCAAATTGCCGATTATGCTTATGTTATGGAGACGGGATCCATTGTTTTGGAAGGGACAGGGCAGGAACTGGTCGCCAACGATGAGGTCCGGAAAGCATACCTGGGAGAATAAAAGGAGTGTACGGGGGAGTACACTCCTTCTTTATTCACCACTCTAAGAATAAAATTAAAAATATACTAAACAAAAGCACTACATTTGGACTTATCTCTATTTTAGCCCAGTTAGTAGAAGAAGAAATTAAGGAAATTTTAAAAGAGACACCCTTTCAAAGACGGACGGAGAAAACAATTTACACACAGGAGATATCCAAGAAGATCGGCTATTTATAATATTAAAAATCTGAATAGTCCAGAAGGTTTTTCTTTCCTTTGCAGCAAGTAAAGTTCAGTTCTTTTAAGGTAACTAAAAAATCCCTGGGATAAAGAGAGGCAGGTCTTAATTAAATAAAAAGAAGTAATGATAAGAAAAGGGCAAGAACGGGCAGAAGAACAAGGCCAAAAGGCCCGTTAATTCCCAACCCAATTTTCCAGGATGTGGTTTTTTCCAGACCTGCGGTGATCAAAGACATGGCGGAAAAAGGTGAAACCATAACACCAATAGCCCAACCGGAAAGAATGGTAAAACCGAAAACTAAGGGAGTTAAATGTAAGGATAAGGGATCGATGGCTCCAACCAGAGTAGAACCTGTCACCACGGGATGAATACCGGTAAGAGAAACAAGTACAATGATCAGCATAAGGAAAAGAATGGTCAGAAAATGGTATTGGCTCAACCAGGAGGGAATAAGCTGGGGTATTATTTTGCTAACACCGGCAAACTCCAAAGATTTTCCCAAGAAACCGGCGGCTGCAAAAAGAACCATTTCATTATTAATATTCATAATACTGTTTTTGTAGTAATTTTGTATTCCTAAAAGGAATTGGGGGATTTTCCTTTGTATTAGTGCAGTGATGACAGGAAAAATAAGGGCAACAATAGGTACAATCACTAAAATAGACCAGGATGTGAATACATTAAAAATGACTACCAGGGCAATCATCCCTGCGGCTAATGCCAACAATATACGTATATGACGCCAATTCACAACTACTGTGGGGTCTGGTTTTAAATCATAATGGCCCTCAGGACTACGGCACATTTCTATATAGTTCCATAATAAGCTTAGACCAATGGTTAATACCGTGAAAGTCAAACCGAGAGGCACGATTGCTAACCAGGGCAGATTAAGCTGATAGGTAACGACGGCTACTGAAGCCCAGGCTGGGGACCAAAAACCTGAAGTCATATAGCCCTGGAGTAGGGAAGCAAGAAAAGGACGCTTGGCTTTATATAGTTCAGCATTGCCTTTTAACAGTTCATAAACCAAAGGGATAGAAGCAATGCTGATCATTACGGCGGCGCCGTGTATAATGACGGCAGTCAACGCGCAAAAGCCTAGTATATTACGAAGGTGCTTTTGGGCCACATGTTTAAGTTCATCTTGATAATCTTCATAAAAAAAGGGAAGGCGTATCAAGGGAACAGCTACAAACAGGGTAACCAAACCAGCATTGGTATAGAAGGCCTCCATCCATTGACGGAGGGAGGCTCCACTATACAAGAGAACGATACTACCGATAAGGACTAAACTGGAACATACAAGACGGTTAACCCTGGGAAGCCCAGCAACAGCCTGGAGGATGACACAAACCAGTAGAATGCAGTTGAAAACAAACAAATTTGGCAACCAGGCAAAATAATTAAAAAGATATAGGAAGGCAAATAACAGAATAAGCCAGCGTCTCCCGTGATATAAGTAAGACATTTTAGCTGCACCTCTAGAAGTACAAATATTTTATTAGTAAGTATAAATTAATTTTACCAGAAAAATTGTTTTAAAAAAGTCAGAAAATAAATGGCAAAAGTGATTTTTTAAAAAATAATGCCAGAATAAGTGGTATAATTGATACAAGTTTCTTCATGTCTGTATGGAAGGGTAAAAAGTATGGATTTGAAAAAGAATATGACGGTTATTTTAGTCTTAGCCTTTTTTTCAGTGGCTGCACGGTCCCGGGATCTAAGACGTCCGGCAGCATTCATAACGGCAGCGCTGGTATTATTGCTGAACAACCCTTGAATACTCCTATAGAGGCAAAAATAGAAAGGGAGCTTGACAATCTAAAAGAAAATTTGCGTGGGAAATACCGTGATAAAAAACCTCGGTTGTGGGGGGAAATGTACCGGGAGTTATGACAAGGCTGGATACAAGGGAGAAAGTAATAGCCCTAACCTTTGATGCCTGCGGTGGCAGTAAACTGAGTAATGGCGTGGATAGGGAACCATTGATTTTCTTAGACGGGAACAGATTCCCGCCACCCTATTCTTAAGCGGTAAATGGATTGAAGCTAATACCGAATACTTTAAATTTTTGGTAACTACTCGTAATTTTGAAATTGAGAACCACGGTTTTAAGCATAAGCCTTTATCAGTTATTGGAGTGAAAAAATGATGAAAGACGTCTTGGTGGTTATCATTGTAGTAATAAATGTGCTCTCTTTTCTTACCATAGGATACGATAAGTTTCAAGCCATCAGAAAAAACTGGCGCGTACCTGAGCGCGTTTTGCTTTTATTGGCATTGCTTGGCGGGGCCTCCGGGACTTTGGCGGGCATGTATATATTTAGACATAAAACTAAACAACTGGTATTTAAAGCAGGAGTTCCCTTGATATTGATGCCCAATTTGGCTTTTTATTATTTTTTAATATTTAAACAAGCAGGTTGATGGATTCTGCTGATAAAGGGGCCACTATACGGTACACGATTGAGACCTGAATGTGTGGCCATTAGTTTTCATGGCAGTGCTCCGGCCCAAGGAAAATAAAATATCCAGTTACAGATAAGACTATAATTATAATCTGTGGGTTGGGGTGATAAATGTGTTATTGGAAGTGACAACTACGGCAATGGAAAAATTAATCGAAGAACTGAGAGATGCTGAACCGGAAAAAAGAGATAGATTTATAAAAACAGTATTAGCTTTAGTGGAACTTTCCACGGAAACATTAAAAAGTAAAGGGTAGGGATGTTATAAGAAAGGTGGTAATGTACCACCTTTTTTATTCATATTTATCTAAATGAGGTTGGTGTAACATAAAATAGTTTTGGCAAATATTTTCATTTGAGAGTAGATTGAAGATTTCGTGTAGAGTGAGAAAGGGGGAAGTGGCTGTGCTTGAGGGATTGATAGAAGGAAAAATTGTGCACTTCGTTATGCCTAATGGTCAGCATCGTCCTGCAATAATTGTTAAGGTATGGGACTGGTTTACAGGCTGCTGCAATTTACAGGTCTTTATAGATGGTGCAAACGATGATAAGGATTTGTCTCACGGTGTGTTATGGAAATCAGCTGTATTATTTGATAATATGCAAAAGAAGGTGAATACATGGCATTGGGTTGAACAAACGACTTTAAGCAAGGTTTAAATCAGTATAATTACTTTTCTTGCGGTGTTTTCTTCTGGAAAACACCTTTTATTCTGCTTATAATTAATTTTAGTGTTGGTGCTTATTGGCAATTAATTTTGCAGTGGAGGTTTTTTATGAAGAGAGTCACAAATATCTTTTTAATCCTTATTATTCTTTTGCTTGCCGCTGGATGTGTACCTGACAACGGAAAAACGACAAAATCCCAGGACAATATGAAGGCAAATTCCACTATCCATTCGAAGGCCACATCACAGGCAAATATTAAAATTAACCAGTCAAAAGACATTGAGGTGGCTATAGCATTTGTAGAGGCCTTAAGAACTGCAGATGTAAACACACTAAAAATGTTAACCCGTTTTAACTCCAAAGAGGTTACGGTTGAGAAGGTTTTAAAAGATTACGGGGAGGAATTCTATAAGTATAAGAAGGATGAAATAAAAACAGTGTTAGCGGATATGGGGCCCGATGTAAAAGGAGTCTTTCTATCCGGACCCGTTAATGATCCAGGTTTGGTTCTAATCGCTATCAAGGTAGAGAAGATTGATAACAAGTATTATGTGACTGAAATTTTAGAAGATACAGAGAGCTAATCCTGAGCGGAAAAAACCGCTCTTATTAATTTTTGTAAGCAGGAATAGTTTATGAAATAAGGGAAACTGGGAATATATAAAGACAACGGGGAGGTTAAAATGGCGGTTGTTATTACATATCTAGCGATTGGTTCCACGCTTTTGGCTTTTCTTATTACCTGGCAGGCAAAGACAGTGAACCCTGATCTTCTTTCCATTGCCAAGTATAACTTTTTGATTTTACCAGCTATTTACATTGCTAATACTTTGTTAGGTACAGGCATTACAAGAGGACATGATCTTATAGGCAATATGCCTTTAGTCATTTCTATTCAGTCCTTTTTTTATAACCTGCTTATTTTACTTTTTTCTATAGTGATCTTAAAAGATAATGTCTCGTTACTTAAGGCTTTTTTGGCCTTTTGCTTAATAACTGCGGGAATATACATTCTAAAAAGCTAAAGCCCATTTAAAGACACTATACAGTGTCTTTTTTAATATACATCTTTAATGTCAATAATAGTCAAGAAAAAATGAGAGATAATTAGAAATGAATAATAAGAGGAAGATCTTTAGATAAATATCTCCTTATTTGACCAATATTGACTAAAATAAAATCAGAACAATTTTGACCAAATCTGACCAATAAATTAGAATATAATTGAAAAAAATTTTAGGTGGTTAAAGGAGGTAGACAATATGTTTAATTTAGTTCCGAGAAATTCATTTTCACCTTTTTCTTTGTTAGATGACTACTTTTTTACACTACCCATGACAGTTTTTGGAAAAACAGTTATGCCTAACACATTCAAAGTCGATATCCAGGAAAAAGAGAATGGATATCAGCTAAACGCAGAACTTCCCGGTTATGATAAGGGAGACCTAGAGGTAAAAATTCAAAATGGCATCGTGACTATCAAAGCTGAAAAAAAGGCGGAAGTTAATGAAGAAAAAGCAAACTATATTCACCGGGAAACCAGTTATGGTTCCGTAACCCGTCAGTTTTACTTGGGAACCAATCTTGATGAAGCCAACGCCGAAGCTAAATATGAAAATGGAGTTCTTACCATTATCATTCCGAAAAAAACGAAAACAGATAAAACCATTGAAATAAAATAATTTTGCAATGGGGCCGACTTTTGAGACGGCCCTTTTCATCAATTAGAATTAAACTCAGGAAACAGCAAAAGTTGGACCTTTCAAGTGATATAAGCAGCTGAATAAAAATAATATATTTTCAACTGAAATGGGCTGTTATCAAGGTTAATTTGCTTTTGAGACAGCCCCCTTTTTTATTTCATTGCCCAGTTTTATAACAATAAATTGCGATATAACAGTTTGTGAAACTGATAGTTTGTGCTATGATAAATTAAAATTAGGGCTTATTCTGGAGGTGATCATATGACGAAACGCGTTGATCTAAACAGTGATTTAGGGGAAAGTTTTGGTGTTTATACTCTTGGTATGGACAAAGAAGTACTGGAAGTCATTACATCTGCCAACATAGCCTGTGGTATGCATGCCGGAGACCCTCTAGTTATGGCGGCCACGGTCAAAATGGCTGTACAAACTGGAACTGCCATCGGTGCGCATCCCGGGTATCCCGATTTGCAGGGGTTTGGGCGGCGTAATCTTGCTATGAGTGCCGCGGAAGTAAAAGACTATGTCATTTATCAGGTAGGTGCTTTGGAGGCTTTTGCCAGGGCTCAGGGGAAAAAGCTACAGCATGTAAAGGCCCATGGAGCCATGTACAATATGGCTGCAAAGGATTATAAACTGGCTTTGGCCCTTGCCGAAGCGGTGAAAGCCGTTAATCCTGATCTCATTTTACTGGCCCTTGCCAATTCTGAAATGGTTAGAGCGGCAAAAGATGTGGGAGTAAAAGTAGCAGAGGAAGTTTTTGCCGACAGGGCCTATAATTCCGATGGAACTCTGGTAACTCGCGGTATACCGGGAGCCATGATTCATGACCGGGCTGTAGCTATTCCCCGGGTAGTCAGGATGGTAACGGAAGGTAAAGTAACAGCAATTAATGGTGAAGACATTACAATTAAAGCAGACAGTATCTGTGTGCATGGTGACAACCCTGAGGCCATTAATTTTGTGAAAGAGATAAAAAAAGCACTGATTGAAGCTGGTGTTTCGATAGAACCCCTAGGTAATTTTATATGATTTTATATGGTGTAAATCCACCTATGTACGTGGACAAATAGGCGGCTTTGCAGGAAGGGCTTTACGTGAGGGAGATGAAATCAGCATAAGGACTCCCCAGGTGGATCCCTGGAGCTTGGTGGGCAGAATGGTACCCCAGGAGTTTCGTTATGAATTTACCAATCCAATCTCAGTACGCGTAGTTTTGGGGCCCCAGGAAGATGCATTTATAAAAGAAGGAATTAAAACTTTTTTAGAAAGCAAATACCAGGTAATGAATGAAGCCGATCGTATGGGGTATCGCTTAGATGGTCCTAAAATCCAGCATAAGACAAGTCCCGATATTATCTCTGATGGTATTGCCATGGGGTCTATTCAGGTTCCCGGCCAATGTGCCTATGTATATTACGAATATAGCTTGTAGACCTGCTGGAATGTTCAGTGGGCCAATGGTAGTAAGCATGCGCCCCATTCCCTATCAACAGGTAGTAAAGGCGGTGCAAATCACAAGCCGCTATCCTGCTGTCCATGGGGCACCCGTTCATATCGGTGATTCCGCCTTAAATTAGGAGTAATCATATTTACGAATTAAAGTGGTTATAGATTCTTTGTTTCTAGGATTCAGGGGCTTAAAAAGTCCATTAATAATCTTCTTTTTTCTCTTTATCCAAACTGACCTGCCCAAAAATATTAAAACTGTCACTTTTATAGGGGTCATATTTTTTATATAGTGGTAGCAACCGGTACTACAGAATGCAGGCGCCTGTATAGAGAAAAACGGAGGTCTATATATGAATGAAAGGTATGAACTGAATAAGAATTTAGCCCAAATGCTTAAAGGCGGGGTCATTATGGATGTGACTAATGCTAAAGAGGCAGAAATAGCCCAGAAAGCAGGTGCCGTAGCTGTTATGGCTTTAGAAAGAGTACCTGCGGATATAAGAAAACAGGGCGGAGTAGCCAGGATGTCTGATCCGAAAATGATTAAAGAGATTAAGAGGGCAGTAACAATCCCTGTTATGGCAAAGGTCAGGATTGGACATTTTGTAGAAGCGCAGATCCTGGAAGCACTGGGTATAGATTATATTGACGAGAGTGAAGTATTGACACCCGCTGATGACATGTATCACATAGATAAGCATAGTTTTAAAATACCTTTTGTCTGTGGAGCCAGAAATTTGGGGGAAGCCCTGAGAAGAATAGGTGAAGGGGCAGCCATGATCAGAACCAAAGGTGAAGCCGGTACAGGTAATGTGGTGGAAGCTGTAAGGCATATGCGTACCATTATGGCGGAAATAAGGAAACTGAAGAACCTTCCCAGAGAGGAACTTATGACTGCGGCTAAAGAAATGGGAGCCCCATACGAGTTAGTGGTAAAAGTGGCGGAAGAAGGTAAACTACCCGTGGTAAATTTTGCCGCCGGAGGTATAGCAACGCCTGCCGACGCTGCTCTCATGATGCAACTGGGCAGCGAAGGGGTTTTTGTTGGGTCTGGTATTTTTAAATCGGCCAACCCTGAAAAAAGAGCTAGAGCTATTGTCAAAGCCACCACATACTTTAACAACCCCGAGATTCTAGCCGAAGTTTCCGAAGACCTGGGTGAAGCCATGCCTGGGCTTGAAATTTCCCAAATCGCGCAGGAACACATTCTTTCCAACAGGGGCTGGTAGTGTGGTGAATATCGGCGTTCTTGCCTTGCAGGGTTCGTTTCATGAGCATCTGCATATACTTTCCCTTCTTGAGGGAGTCAATCCTTGTGAAGTGAAAACTGTGGGCGATCTGGAAAAAATTTCAGGGCTCATCTTACCGGGTGGTGAGAGCACAACCATAGGTAAACTACTAAAGGATTTTGAGTTAGCCGGACCTATTGTTGAAAGGGCACAGATAGGCATGCCCTTGTGGGGAACATGTGCGGGCATGATTTTGCTGGCCAAAGAAATAGTCGACGAGGACTATTATCATTTAGGGATCATGGATATTGTGGTGAAGCGCAATGCCTATGGCGGTCAACTGGATAGTTTTAGTTCCACAATAATTATTCCTCAAGTTTCAGATAAAGAAATTCCCTTAGTTTTTATTAGAGCTCCCTGGGTGGAAAGGGTTGGAGTTAATGTTCAGGTCCTGGCAACATTAAATAACCGTATTATTGCAGTACGGCAGCAAAACATGTTAGCTACTTCATTTCATCCCGAACTAACACAAGATTTATCTTTCCACAGATATTTTGTTAAAATGGTAATGGATAAGGTAAATAGTTTTTAGTATCTGTTGATACAAAAACCTTTTAGAGGCACTTCATGGTGCCTTTTTTTTAAATTTAAAATTATAATCCGGGAACTTTCTTCCTATTATGAACGTCAAATAATATGAGAAATTGACGTATTTTATATAT
>CAZWTM010000058.1:0-16283 GCA_964637385.1 uncultured Peptococcaceae bacterium | reverse complement strand
AAAATCTAAGATTAAGCGAGATATTCAAAGAAAACCAAAGATTATAGAGGGAGGGAAAGTTTAGCCATCTTCCTGCTGCTGTAAATACCTTTAAGAAGCAAGTTGAAACTATGCCACCGGGGTTAAGGGAGGAAGGGTTAGAGGAGTTTATCCGGGAGGTCGTAGGGGCACTAGTTGATGCTCCTTTAGCTGTACGTGACATCCTGGAGGTAGAGACATTGGCCAAACGGGCCGCGGAGTGGAAAGAGGCATTTGCATGTCCGCCGTCTGCAGACAGTGATGTGGTTGCAGCAAGCATTCTTAATTCTACCATTATAGCAACAGGTGATGTCCGGGTTGTGGGTAGTGGTTGTTACAATTCCCGAATACAGGCGGGAAAGAAAGTGACTGTATCTGGTGTATTTCGCGGGGGTGAGATTCAGGCTGGCGGGGATGTGCATCTTGGAGAAATAGGATCCAGAGTTGGGTCTCCCACCAGGGTGGTGGCTGGTGCGGCAGCCGTAGTTACAGTGGAATATGCCTATGAGAACGCTTCTATATTAGTAGGTGGCCAGGTTTATCGTTTTGATAGGGAGGAAAAAGGCATCCGCCTGTGGTTGGACAAGGAAGGGAACCTCCAGACAGGGGGAATTCCAGTTTAGTAACCATTTGTGAGTGTCTAACTCCCAAAGGTTACGAATTTACTCAAACCTGAACCAAACATTACAAACGTTAAGGTAAGCGGTAAGAAATTGCTTATTTTAGAATAAAGTGCTAAAATTATATGGTGTTAGAAAATGGAACCTTATAGGTTCCATTTTTTCTAGCCTGAAAATGCGCTCATGGGATTCGGGAAACGGGTATCGTATCCGCAAAAAACAGCAGTAATAAAAAGAAGGAAGCAGGTGTAGCCTTATGGTATTAGGTTTTCTTAAAAACCTGTTAGACGATAACGCCAAAGAAATCAAACGATTAAGTAAAAAAGTGGACATTGTTAATAAACTGGAACCTCAAATGCAAATCTTAAGTGACAAAGAACTGGCGGGCAAGACCCAGGAGTTTAAAAAGCGCCTGCAAAGTGGTGAAACCCTGGATGACCTTTTGCCTGAAGCTTTTGCCGTGGTGAGGGAAGCTTCCCGCCGGGTGCTGGGCTTGCGGCATTTTGATGTCCAGCTCATAGGCGGGATGGTCCTCCACGAAGGCAATATTGCGGAAATGAAAACCGGTGAAGGTAAGACCCTGGTGGCTACACTCCCCGCCTACCTTAATGCCCTCACAGGCAAAGGTGTTCATGTGGTCACCGTTAACGATTACCTGGCCAGGCGGGACAGCGAATGGATGGGGCAGATTTATAAATTTTTAGGGCTTTCCGTTGGTTTGATTGTCCACGGTCTGGATTTCGAGGAGCGGAAGGCAGCCTATAGAGCTGATATCACTTACGGGACAAACAACGAGTTTGGTTTTGATTACCTGCGGGACAACATGGTTTTCCATGCTGATCATATGGTCCAGCGGGAGCTTCATTATGCCATCGTGGACGAAGTGGACAGTATCCTCATAGATGAAGCCCGTACTCCGCTGATTATCTCGGGTCAGGGAGATAAACCCAAAGATCTTTACCAAAAGGTGGCAAAAATTATCCCCCGCCTGCGTAATGTAGAGGATTACACAATTGACGAGAAAGCTAAAGTGGTTACCCTTACCGAGCAGGGTGTAGATAAAGTAGAAAAACTCTTGGGTGTGGAGAATCTTTATGATGATATTAATATTGAATTAAGCCACCATGTCAACCAGGCTCTGCGGGCTCATACCCTGATGAAAAGAGATGTGGACTATGTGGTCAAAGATGGGGAAATCATCATTGTGGATGAATTTACCGGGCGTTTAATGTTTGGCCGCCGCTACAGTGAAGGCTTGCACCAGGCCATTGAAGCCAAAGAAGGCGTGAAAATAGAAAAAGAATCCCAGACCCTGGCCACCATTACCTTCCAAAACTATTTCCGTATGTATAAGAAGCTGGCCGGTATGACGGGTACGGCTGTTACGGAAGAAGAGGAATTCAGGAAAATCTATGGGCTCGATGTTTATGTGATTCCCACTAATAAACCCATGATCCGCCGGGATCTGCCCGATGTGGTTTACCGTACGGAACAGGGTAAATTTAACGCCGTGGTGGAGGAAATTGCCCGCCGTTACGAGAAGGGTCAGCCCGTTTTGGTAGGTACTATTTCCATTGAGAAATCGGAGCTTTTAAGTAAGCTCCTCACCAAAAAAGGCATTCCTCATCAGGTTTTGAACGCCAAGTATCATGAAAAAGAGGCTTTAATTGTCTCCCAGGCTGGTAGAAAGGGTGCCGTTACCGTTTCTACCAACATGGCCGGCCGCGGTACCGATATTCTGCTGGGCGGCAATCCCGGTTTTTTGGCCCGCCAGGAAATGGCGGAACAGGGCTTTTCCCCTGAAATCATTGAAGAGGCGGCCAGCCACGGTGCCACGGAAGACCCGGACATCTTAAGACTCAGAGAACATTACCGCAAGATATATGAAGAAAAGAAAGAAAAGACGGATAAAGAACATGAAGAAGTAGTAGCTTTAGGCGGTCTTCATATTATCGGTACGGAGCGTCATGAAAGCCGCCGTATTGACAACCAGCTGCGGGGCCGGGCAGGCCGCCAGGGTGACCCCGGTTCCAGCCAGTTTTTTATCTCCCTGGAAGACGATTTGATGAGACTTTTCGGGGCGGAAAACATCATGGGTCTCATGGATAAACTGGGCATGGACGACGAGATGCCCATCGAAAACGCCCTGATTACCAGGGCCATTGAGAATGCCCAGCGCCGGGTAGAGGCCCGTAACTTTGAGATCAGGAAACACGTCCTGGAATATGACGATGTTATGAATCAGCAGCGGGAGGTTATTTATGCCCAGCGCCGCAAGGTTCTCCTGGGAGAAGATATTAAAGAAAATATCGTGGACATGATCGAGAAAGTGGTGGACAGAACCATTGCCCAGTTTTCCGGGGAAAGCCAGTATCCGGAGGAATGGGATCTGAAGGCCCTCCTGGATCAGGCTGAACAGCTGTTTTTACCACACCATACCCTTACGTCCCAGGATTTAGCCAAACTTGAGCGGGAAGAGGTAAGGAAACTTTTGCTGGAAAAGGCAATGGAAGCCTATGCCAAACGTGAGGCAGAGCTGGGGAGTGCCCAGATGCGGGAACTGGAGCGGCTAGTCACTCTAAAAATTGTGGATCAAAAATGGATGGATCACCTGGATGCCATGGATCAGCTCCGCAATGGCATTGGTTTACGGGCTTACGGCCAGAAGGATCCCCTGGTGGAATACAAGTATGAAGCCTATGACATGTTCAATCAGATGATCGCAGAAATACAGCAAGAGATAGTCCGTTATATCTACCGTGTCACCTTTATTGAAGAACCCCAGGAGCGCCAGGATATGGTAGAAAACAGGTATCAGGAAGAAGAAAGAAAAACACCTGTGCACAGCAATAAGATCGGACGTA
Organism: uncultured Peptococcaceae bacterium; assembly: GCA_964637385.1. Classification (GTDB taxonomy): domain Bacteria; phylum Bacillota; class Peptococcia; order DRI-13; family DRI-13; genus Thermanaerosceptrum. The sequence goes on along the minus strand of CAZWTM010000058.1, from coordinate 12,781 downwards.
ACGAGTCCTGTCCTTGCGGCAGCGGGAAAAAGTATAAGAAATGCTGTGGCAGAGGAAAATAGGAGGTATGAAGCTTGTCTGTAGAAGTTAAAAGAGAACTGGAGAACCTAAAAACACGTTTGGATGAACTTAGGGGGTCTCTTTGACATTGCCGGTAAAGAGAAAGCCGTAAAAGAACTGGAAGAAAAGATGTCTGACCCTCAATTTTGGGATGACATGGAGGAAGCCCAAAAGGTTACCCAAAAGACCACGGTCTTAAAGAATAAACTGGAAGAGTTTCGGAAACTCGTGGCTGATTTTGAGGAGGCCCAGCTCTTATATGAACTGGGCCAGGAGGAAGAAGCGTACCTGACAGAGGCAGAAAAGGCAGTAGAAAAACTCCAAAAAGAACTGGAAGAAATGGAGCTTAAGCTTCTCTTCCGGGATAAATATGACCATAGCAATGCTATTATTTCTTTACACCCGGGGGCGGGCGGCACCGAGTCCCAGGATTGGACGGAAATGCTTTTGAGAATGTATACCCGCTGGGCTGAAAAGAAAGGTTTTCAAGTCGAGATGCTGGATTATCTTCCCGGTGATGAGGCCGGTGTGAAAAGCGCTACCCTCTTAATCAAAGGTGAAAATGCTTATGGTTACCTTAAGGCTGAGAAAGGTGTCCACCGCTTGGTACGTATTTCTCCTTTCGATGCTTCCGGTCGGCGCCATACCTCTTTTGCAGCCATGGATGTGCTGCCGGAGGTGGGGGATGATGCTGATGATGATATTGTCCTGGATTATTCCCAGATTAAAGTGGACACTTACCGCGCAGGAGGGGCTGGAGGTCAGCACGTCAATAAGACTGACTCTGCCGTGCGGATGACCCACTTGCCTACGGGTATTGTGGTACAGTGTCAGAATGAACGATCGCAAATCGCCAACCGGCTGGCGGCAGAAAAAATTCTTAAAGCCAAGCTTTTAGAGCTTAAACGCCAGGAGCAGGAAAGAGAACTGGCCAGCCTCCGGGGTGAGCTCCAGGATATTGGCTGGGGCAGCCAGATTCGCTCCTATGTTTTCCACCCCTACAGTTTGGTGAAAGACCATCGTACCAATACGGAAGTAGGGAACGTCTATGCTGTCATGGATGGGGAGATAGATGTGTTTATCAATGCTTATCTGAAGATGCAGGCGGGGAAAGCTACGGAGTAGCTTGTTAGTTGGTAGTTGGTAGTTGGCAGTTCGCAGTTGGTAGTTAATACGATATTTCGACTGCCGACCGCCGACTTCCGACAATGCTGTACTAGAACATGGACTAGGAAGCAATTAAACTCGGAAATCGGATATCGGATATCGGGAGACGAAGCCGTATTCGCCTAAAAGGACGTCGGATATCGGAAGACGAAAGTCGTTTCAAAGGAGGGTTACTAGATGGAACAAGCAATCAAGGAAGAAAAGCTGCAGGAAATAGCGCGGCAGATTCGCAGGAACATTATCACCATGTTGGCGGAAGCCGGTTCGGGTCACCCTGGGGGTTCATTATCAGCGGTGGAAATATTAACGACCCTGTACTTTCAGGAAATACGGGTAGACCCTGCCAATCCCCAGTGGCCGGAACGTGACCGGTTTGTTCTGAGCAAAGGCCACGCCGCCCCTGTACTCTATGCAACTCTGGCAGAAAAGGGCTTTTTCCCACGGGAGGAACTTTTAACCCTGCGCAAGATTAACAGTCGCCTGCAGGGACACCCTGATATGAAAAAAGTGCCGGGCGTTGATATGTCTACTGGTTCTTTGGGACAGGGGTTTTCCGTCTCAGTAGGTATGGCTTTGGCCGGGAAAATGGATAAAAAAGCTTATCGAGTTTATGTGTTGTTAGGCGACGGAGAGGTCCAGGAAGGGCAGGTTTGGGAAGCGGCTATGGCGGCTGCCCATTATAAGCTGGACAATCTCACGGCCTTTTTAGACCACAACGGGCTGCAGATAGATGGGCCGGTCAATGAGGTTATGTCCCCTGAGCCTGTGGTGGACAAGTTTAAAGCCTTTGGCTGGCATGTGGAACAAATCGATGGACATTCCTTTACCCAGATTACAAGGGCCCTGGAAATCGCCAAAAGCATCAAGGATAAACCTACCATGATTATAGCCGAAACCGTAAAGGGTAAAGGGGTATCCTTTATGGAGCATGAAGCAGGCTGGCACGGTACTGCCCCTAAAAAGGACCAGGCTGCCCAGGCCCTGGAAGAACTGGCATAGGAGGGTAACGAGATGGAAAAAGTAGCAACGCGGGATGCATACGGCAAAGCCCTGGTAAAACTGGGGGAGAAAATGCCCCAGGTGGTGGTACTGGATGCGGACCTTTCTAAATCAACAAAAACCCATGATTTTAAGGAAGTGTTTCCCGACAGATTTATTAACGTAGGAATTGCGGAACAAAACCTGTTGGGGATTGCGGCAGGGATGGCCGCATCGGGTAAAATTGCTTTTGCCAGTACCTTTGCAGTCTTCGCTACCGGGAGAGCCTTTGAACAGATTCGTAATTCTATTGCTTACACAGAGCTGAATGTGAAGATAGCGGCTACCCATGCGGGGTTGACGGTAGGGGAAGACGGGGCTTCCCACCAGGCCATTGTAGATATGGCGGTGATGCGTGCTCTGCCCAATATGACGGTGATTGTTCCTGCCGACGGTACGGAGACGGAGAAGGCTGTGTTTGCTGCCGCGACTCATGATGGACCTGTCTACATAAGGTTAGGCCGGGCGCCGGTGCCGGTTCTTTTTGGCGAAGACTACAAGTTTCAAATAGGAAAAGCTGTTGTTTTAAGGGATGGTAAGGATGTTTCACTGCTGGCCTGCGGCATCATGGTAAATGAAGCGATGAAGGCAGCGGAAGAACTGGCCCGGGAGGGGGTATCCGCCAGGGTGATCAATGTTTCCACACTGAAACCAATGGATAAGGACACTATTATCAAGGCGGCCCTGGAGACAGGGGCCCTGGTCACTGCCGAAGAACACAATATCATTGGCGGTTTGGGCAGTGCCGTAGCGGAAGTGATTGTGGAAAATACTCCCGTACCTCTGGAAAGAGTAGGGATAAAAGATACCTTCGGCGAATCTGGTAAACCTGAAGAGCTCCTGGAAAAATACGGTCTTACCGTGAAGGATATTAAAGAAGCGGCATATAAGGTAATAAAGAGGAAGAAGGGTGACGCATAGATCGAATTCCCTGACGCTTCCCGCCTCCCAACATCCGACATCCGATATCCGCTTCCCCATATCCGATTAATGTTTATTATCTTTGGAGTATTTGCTATTACTTTCGGAGTCGGAAGTCGGCAATTGGAATTCGGTTCACGGTTAACAGTTAACGTTCCACATTCAACAGGTGCGGGGATTGGGAAACAGGTAGTAATAAAAATAAGTGACTGGGTTTAGTACCCGGTCATTTTTTTACGGATAGCGGAGACAGGCCGTATACTGGAAAAATTCTACTTTTTTATTAATTTCCTAGTGTTTTCCAGCAGGATTTCCCCAGGAATTGTCGAACAAAGAGAGAGTTAGGAAAAAAAGGAGACTATTCGCAGTCGAAAATGAGGTGATTTGATGATACAGATGTTCAATGTCTCCAAGACGTATGAGGGAGAGGTCAAGGTCGAAGCCCTGCGTGATATCAATTTACATATAAAAAGAGGAGAATTTGTTTTTCTTGTAGGACCCAGCGGTGCCGGTAAATCAACCTTAACCCGCTTAATGATCCGGGAGGAACTGCCTACTAAAGGACAGATTCTTGTAGATAACAGGAGTCTGTTACGGATGAAGGAAAGGGAAGTTCCTTATTTTCGCCGTAAAATAGGTTTCATTTTTCAGGATTTTCGCCTGCTCATGGAGAGAACAGTCTACGAAAACGTTGCTTTTGCCATGGAAGCCATTGAAGCCCCGCTGAGTGCAGTCCGGGAAAGGGTTCCTGCTGTCTTAGAACTGGTAGGCCTAAAGGACAAGCTTTCCGCCTATCCCCATCAACTTTCCGGCGGGCAGCAGCAGAGGGTTTGCATTGCCCGAGCTATTGTCAATAATCCCCTGCTGATTATTGCCGATGAACCTACCGGTAACCTGGATCCCGATACGTCCTGGGAGATCATGAATCTGCTATTGGCCATTAACAAACGGGGCACTACTATTGTTACTGCTACCCATGATAGAGAAATGGTGGATCGTATCAAACGACGTGTCATCGCACTGCAAAACGGGAGGATTGTGCGGGACGAGGAAAGGGGTGGCTATCAGGCGTGAGATTAAGCAGCTTTCAGTATGCCATCCGTGACGCTTTTCGGTCTTTAAGACGCAATAAGGTGATGAGTATGGCTTCTATAGCTACGGTGGCCATTTCCCTGCTGATTCTGGGCTGTGCCTGGCTTCTGGTACTGAATACACAATATCTGGCCACAACCATGGAATCGGAATTAGAGATCAATGCTTATTTACATTTGGACGTACCCCGTGATAAAGCCCTGGCTATCAAGAAACAGTTGGAAAATCTGACAGGTGTGGCCCAGGTAACCTTTGTGCCCAAAGAAGAGGGGCTCAAGCTTTTGGAAGAACGTTTTGGTAAAGATACCGATCTTTTAAAGGCTCTGGGCGGGAATAATCCTTTACCGGATATGTATCGTTTAAAAACAAAAGAAGCTGTACAAGTACCCCTGGTCGCCCAGGAAGTGGCTCAGCTTCAGGAAATTGAAAAAGTTCGTTACGGACAGGGCATGGTGGAAAGACTGCTGGCCCTCACCAACTGGCTTCGTTCTGTGGGAATGGTGGTTATTGTGGCCGTAGGATTGGCAGCCGTTTTCTTAATTGCCACAACCATTAGGCTAACGGTATTTGCCCGGCGCCGGGAAATAGGCATTATGAAACTGGTAGGAGCTACCAACTGGTATATTCGCTGGCCCTTCTTTTTGGAAGGGATGTTTATCGGGCTTGCCGGTGCCCTTATTGCCGTAGGTACATTACATTTCTTTTACAGTGAACTTGTGAAAAATGTAGCGCTCACCGTCAACTTTCTGCCTATCATGACGGATAAGGCTGTATTGTATGAGATTTATCAATATCTTTTTATCATTGGCACTGTTCTGGGGGCTATAGGCAGCGCCATCAGCCTGCACAGATTTTTGAAGGTGTAAACTAGTTGTTAGTTGTTAGTTGATAGTTGATAGTTGTTAGTTGGTAGCGGACGATATCCGTTTTCCGATATCCGACGTCTTTTTTGGCGAATACGGCTTCGCCTCCCGATATTCGATATCCGACGTTATGTAACCGATATTCAAAGATTTTATTAAAAAATTTACTAACAAGCTGTTAAAATTTATTGTCGGTAGTCGGCAATCGGTAGTCGGAGAGCGGAAGTTGGGAGTCGGAAGTCGGCAATCGGAGTGCGGTTTACGGTTCACGTTAAAGGGAGAGGGGGTAAGAAAGTTGGTGCCTTTTTTCAGGCAGAACAAATATCTGCTCAGTATGCTATTGCTCCTTACTTTTCTTTTAGTAATGGTCATACCTGTTTCGGCACTTTCCGAATATGAGCAGAAATTAAAAGAGCTCGAGGAAATAAACGAAGCTATTGCTAAGTATGAAAACCTGTATAATCAAAAGAAAAAAGAGGAACGTCGGGTCTTAGGCGAGATTCGCACTTTGGAAGCCAACATTGATGTGCTGGAGGGGCATATTGGTGCCCTTAAAAAACAAATCCTCAATACAGAAACCCTCATCAATTATACCCAGCAGGATATCAACAAGACCAACAAGCTGGTCGAAGAGAGGACAAGCTATTTTAATAAAAGACTCAATGATATTTACCAGCAGGGTAATGTAGGCTATCTGGAGGTATTGTTGCAGTCTACCAGTATTACAGACTTCCTGACCCGTTTTGACCTTTTGGAAAAAATCGCGGCCAACGACGTAAAACTATTAAAAGAATTGGAGCAGGCCCGAGAGGGCCTGGAAGCGAAGAAAGCCCAGCTGGAAGAAAAGTCGGCCCAGCTTAACTCCATAAAGGGCCAGCAGGAAGAAAAACAGCAGCAATTAGAAATTCAATCCAGGCAGAAAAGTGTGCTCTTAAAATCTATCCAGGAGCAGAAAGAGGAATACATAAGGGCCCTTAATGAATTAGAAGAAAGCCAGAAGGAACTTGAGGAATTTATAAAGGAATGGCAGGCCAAACACCAAAAAGCCTATATGGGTTCAGGTAAAATGGGCTGGCCTGTCCCTGGTTACAGCAGAGTTTCTTCGGGTTTTGGCTACAGGATCCATCCCATCTTCCGGGTGAAAAGTTTTCATCCCGCCATTGATATTCCTGCACCGGCAGGTACACCTGTACTGGCCGCAGAGAATGGCGTAATACTATACATGGGAATTAAAGGTGGTTATGGTAAGGCCATTATTATTGATCACGGGGGCGGGGTTTCTACCCAATACTCTCATCTTCTTTCCTACGCTCCGGAACTAAAACCAGGGGATCGTGTAAGTAAGGGTCAATTCATCGGCAAAGTGGGCAGTACAGGCTGGAGTACAGGGCCCCATTTAGACTTTATTGTGCGTATCGGAGGTGTACCCCAGAACCCTCTGGCTTATGTAAGTCCGAGGTGAGTTGTTAGTTGTTAGTTGCTAGTTGGTAGTTTTTTGTTACAAGTGCATTAGAAACAAATTAGCGTGATAAATACCCGGAGAAAACGGGTATTTTTCTTGATTCGGAACCCGGACATCGGTAGTCGGAAAGCGGAGGCCGGTGTTATTATTTAAGATAATTCCTTTCATTGTGTTATCGGGCTTAATATTGTAATATGATATTGCATATTAATAGTTAAGTATAATATGCAGGAAAAAAGCGGAAGCCGGTAGTCGGAATTCGATACTTACAGGCGACAGAAATTAACAGGTAGGTGGAGAGATTGACAGAGGGTCGCAAAATTCTTAAAAGCATCATAACCATTCTTACGATCATCAGCTTTACGGTAACAGCTGTGGTAGGTTTTGTTCTTTTTACCAACTATCAGGAAATTGGCCGGATGATTCAGGTGGCCATTATGATTAAAACCCAGTATCTTGAGGAAGTTCCCATGAAACAAATTTTACAGGGTGCGTCAAGGGGTATGGTAGCTTCCTTAGGGGACCCCTATTCAGCTTTTATGGATGCCAAACAGTTCCAGGAATTACAGCGCCATATCCAGGGCTCTATCGGGGGGATTGGCATCTACGTGGGGGAAAAAGATAAAAAACTTACTGTGATGTCTACCATTGAGGGTACCCCTGCCTATAAAGCAGGCATCAAAAGCGGGGATATCATCATTAAAATTGATGATAAATTCACCAGTGAACTGGAAATGGATGAAGCCGTGGCCATGATGCGCGGAAATCCAGGTACTCAGGTTACGGTAGGGATTATGCGTGAGGGAGTGGCCAAACTCCTTGAGTTTACTCTAACCCGGGAAATTATTGATATACCTACGGTGGAAAGCCAGGTTCTGCCCCAAAACAAAAATATCGGCTACATCCGCCTGAAGATGTTTGCCAGCAATTCCGATGAGGCCATGGATAAGGAACTGGAAAAACTGCTGCATGCGGGTGTGAAAGGTTTAATTCTGGATCTGCGCGATAACCCGGGGGGAGACCTGGAGTCAGCCGTAAACATTGCCCGCTATTTTGTGCCTAAAGGGCCCGTAGTCTATACCGTAGATAAGGGCGGGCGTACCAGTGCTTATGAAAACACTACGGGAGAAAGCTTAAAACTGCCGCTGGTAGTTTTAATTAATGAAGGCAGTGCCAGTGCTTCTGAAGTACTGGCCGGGGCTATTAAGGACACTAAATCAGGCATATTGATAGGTGAAAAAACCTTCGGTAAAGGGATTGTGCAAATGGTTTTCCCGCTGGGAGGGGGAGAAGGACTCAAACTTACCACCTCCAAATACCTGACACCCAATAAAACGGATATCCATAAAAAAGGTATCGAGCCTGACATCAAAGTTACACTTTCGGCAAAAGACAAGGAAGATGTCCAATTAAATAAGGCCATTGAGGTACTGGAAAGTAAGATCGGCAAATAAGGGGGGGAAGTAAGTGACAACTTTTTTGCAGCTGGTTCCCTTAATGCTTAAAAGCATTGTCTCCCTGTTAATTTCCCCTCTCTTCTGGATGATTGTGATTTTGGTGGGTTTCCAGTACAAACGGATGGCCCGTAACAAAAGCTACCAGTTTAACCTGCCGGAGGAATCAGTATGGCGATCTACCCTTACTGCCGCCTTTTTCGGTTTAGGTGGGGGGATTGTCGGGAGTTTCCTGATGATTCTTGTAGGTGTCTCTGTACTGGAAGTGGGTGTTAATTACCTATGGCTTACGGCCATTGCTTTAATGTTTATCCAGCAGCGCTTTTTGTGTTTTGCCTATGCAGGGGGTGTTTTATCCCTGAGCAAACTCATTATTGGGGTACCGGAGCTCTCTATACCACAGCTCATGGCCCTGGTAGCCATTCTCCATATGGTTGAATCGTTACTTATTCTCTTTAGCGGGCACCTGGGTGCGGTGCCGGCCTATATTCGAGCCCATGATGGGCGTGTGGTGGGAGGGTATAACCTCCAGAAATTCTGGCCCTTGCCCCTGGTGGCACTGGCCGCCTGGATTTATCCCAATACGGAAGCACTGCAGGGAGCGGTACAGATGCCCGATTGGTGGCCTCTTATTAAGCCCGAACTCTTGAAAGGTTCCGGAGAGACTGTGTATATGATGATGCCTGTAGTAGCTGCTCTGGGTTATGGTGACATAGCCCTGACCGCCCTGCCTAAAGATAAAACCTACCGGTCAGCTTTGGAACTGGCCGGTTACAGTCTGATTCTGTTAACCTTAGCCATCACGGCCAGCTACTATCCTGCCCTGGCTTTCCTCCCCGCCCTCTTTGGGCCCTTTGGTCACGAATTTTTAATTTATATGGGGCAGAAACGGGAAATGCGGGGTAAGCCTGCCTTTGTGCCGCCGGAAAGAGGCATCATGATTTTAGATATATTGCAAGATTCCCCGCTGAAAAAAGCAGGAGTTAAGCCAGGGGATATCCTGCTTTCCTTAAATGGGATACCTGTTAACAGCGAGTACCAGCTGGAAACCCTGCTTTTGGATGCGGGGAAAGTTGTGGAAGTTGAGTACCTCTCAGGAAAAGGACGAGGCTTTCGCCGGGCTCTAGTCAACAGGGGTTTTGGTAAACCTTTAGGTTTTATACCGGTTCCTAGATGGTATGAACACAGTTATATGGAAGTGACCGGTTCCGTAAGTTTTTTAAAAGGGCTATGGCAAAGATTAAAGAACAGAATTAGATAATAATACAAGGAAAAGGCCTTAGCTAAAAACGCTAAAGCCTTTTTCTTTCCACTTGTCTATTTCTTCTTGGGCCAGTGCCATAAGCCGGGGCAGGCTATTTTGGACTGCCTGGGACATAGGCTTACCCCAGCTCAGCTCAAGGGGCTCTATTCCCAGGATAACCACCTCTTTAGGTCCCTTAGTGCCAAGTTTCGCAAGGTTATAAGACAGGCTGACCTGGTGGAGGGATAAGGGTGCTTCCTCTTCCTGCACTAAATCGGAGGGAATAAACCGGTATATTTCACCCGGCTGCCCGCCTGCCAGAATACAATCAAGTACTAAAAGCCTTTCCGCCTGCCATAAGGTGGAGAGAATAGCGCCGGGATCGATACCTGCAGGTACTGCTCTAATTCCTGGTATGTTTTCTTTTTCCAGTCTTTCTGCGGCAATGACGCCTACCCCGTCATCTCCGCACATGATATTGCCCAGACCCAGGACGATAATCTCGTTAGTTTTTGCCAGGTGCAAAATGCTTCGACCTCCGATATCCGAAATCCGACTTCTGACTTAATCGCTGCCCGCCACCCGCTACCAGCTACCCGAAAATGTATCGGGAAGCGGGAAACGGGAAGCATTAGTCACTGCCAACTACCAACTAACTTTACTTCCGCCTCAGATACCCGCTGAACATGGCCTGGAGTTTAGCCGGGTTCTCGGTAAGGACCAGGTAGATGTGGATGGGAGTGGTGGCAGCAAAATAGACAGCCAGGTAGTAGTGCAGGAGGCGGACAGAGCTTATGTTAAGAAAAGGTGTGAAGAGGGCAAGCATTGGCCCCTTAAGTTTAAGGGCCAGACCTGTTAAGGACAGTCCGAGACTTATGAGAAACCAGGAAGTGTAAATGAATTTTTGTCCGGGATTGTACTTACCATAAAAAGGGTGGTCTTTTTTCAGGAAAAAAACATAGCGAAGGAAGCCCGGTAACTCCCGGAGGTCCCGCCAGCTGAGTATAATATGGTACCATTGTTTGCTAAAGATATAGTAATATGTGTAGCCTGCCAGGTTACACATAAAGATAAAGGCACTGGTGGCGTGGATTGTTTTTATTGTTCGCATAGGAAACCCCTGGATGAAGGGGTAGGTAATATAGAAGCCGCTAAAGATGAGAAAGATGGTGGTAAAGAAGAGGGTCCAGTGAAAAAAGCGCGTGGCCAGGGTTTGGTGGAGAATTTTTTCGTTTTTGAGCATATGTACCTCCGGTTTTATTAGTTGTTAGTTGGTAGTTGGTAGCTGTTAGTGGCTGACGCTCCCCGTTTACCGACCTCCGACTACCGACTTCCGACAATTCTGTACTAGAACATGAACTTGAGAAGCAACTAAATTCGGAAATCGGATATCGGATATCGGAAAGCGGATATCGGAAATCGGATAAAATATCGGAAGTCGGTTAGCAGAAATCGAATGTCGGAAAGCGGATTTCCATTGTGGTTACCTGGCCCGCGTCACCTGCACGGCACAGGAAAAACAGGGGTCGAAGGAACGCAGGATACGCCCTACGCTTAGGGGGTTATCCAGGTCCTCCACAGGGGCCCCGATGAGGGCCTGTTCGGCAGGACCCCGCTGCCCCTTTTGGTCCCGGGGCGAAAAATTCCAGACTGAAGGGGTGATGACCTGGTAGTGACTGATTACTCCTTTTTCTATCTTGACCCAATGTCCCAGCGCTCCCCGCATAGCGCCGGTTAAACCCATTCCCTTAGCGTTGGGTAAGGGCTCATAGGGGGATAAAGGAGGCTGTCCCGGGACAATTTCGTTAATCCAGCGGGCCAGGAGTTTGGAAATTTCCCGGGTTTCCAGGGCCCGGGCCATGATGCGGTCCATAGTGGAGATACCGTTACGGTAAGTTCCTTTTACCCAGAGCCGGGCCAAAGGACCCGTTTCCATAGGAATCCCTTGATAACGGGCAGCCTTGTTCCAGGTATAGGCCAGGGGTTTCTCACGGTCGGGAACGGTTTTACCCTGATAGGGGTGTTGGGCTGCTCCGTCTTTATACCAGGAGTAGGTGATATCCTCTGTAATAGCAGCCTGATCAAGCTCCCGGGGTTCACCTGCATTGATAACAACACCCGGCGGATAATAAAGCCTTCTCTCTTTACCTTCTGGGAAGAGACCAAAATTGAGCAGGTTGGAATAGCCGGTGCCAATCTTATAGTAATCGGAGTAATAGCGGCAAATGATGTCTACATCCTGGAGATAGACATTTTCGATAAAACTTGTGACCTCCTCCAGGAGTGACGCATAAGTAATGATTTTGTCTCTGTCGGGAGACTGGATATTGCCCGTGGCAATAATCGTTTGGACGTGGGGTGCTTTAGCGCCAAAGCAGGCCACCATCTCGTGGCATTTCGTGCTCATTTCCAGTCCTTGCCAGTAATGTTCCAGGAGCTTTTTTTCTATATGATCAGGGAGGCGGTAGTCTCCTCCTGCTGGTTTCGGCTTAAAGGGAGAATAATCAGGGCCCCGCATATAGTCAGCTAAGGAAAGCACATAAAAATGACGCAGGTGGTTTTGTAAAAAATCGGCACCGAAGATTAAATTACGCAACAGTTCACCGTTCTGGGTGGGAACCAGACCATAGGCATCTTCCAGGGCATAGGCTGCGGCCATGGCATGGGCGGAAGAACAAATACCGCAGATACGCTGGAGAAAAAGGGAGGCATCGCGGGGATCGCGGCCTATCATCATAGGCTCAAAGCCCCGAAAGAGCTGGTTGGTAATGGTGGCCTCCACTATTTGACCGTTGTCTATTTCAATATCAACTTGCAATGGTTCATGGACCCGGGTAACGGGGAAGATCCGTTTTTTAACCACTAAACTTTCTTCCTTCCTTGCGGTAACCATTTAATCATGAATTTCTTTTTTTACGAAGTTTATGGTCTATCAGAGTTTCCTGTTTGTGGAGAATCTGGTCCAGTTTGTGCATGATTATTTCTTCTTGCTTAACTTTCTCCTGAGGTGCTTCGTCTGTATCCACAGTACCTTGCAGCCAGTGTTTACCCAAACGGCCTGTAAGCACATTAAAGGTAAGGTGGCTCCCGATTCCCAAGGCAGTAACGGCTCCGGCAATTTTCCCAACTGTGAGGGGATTGATAGGTGTTAGGGTTGTCTGGAGGTTGGGGAGATGGTGAAAGAAAGGCGTTGTTGCATCAGGGAAGCCTGGATTGGCACAGCCAATGCAGGGGGCCCCCGCTTCTACCGGCCAGTTTATGTGATTGTTCCACTGACGTAGGGGACAGTCAGCATAAGTAACGGGACCTTTACAGCCCACTTTAAAAAGGCAGCCAGGTTCCCCGGGATAAGAGGCAAATTTGCCGGCTTCAAAGTCTGAGCGGCGGTGACAGAGGTCATGAATGGTCCGGCCGAAAAACATCTTGGGCTGGTTATAGTCATCCAGCTCGGGTTCGCCATACATGACGACGTGGGCAATGG
>CAZWTM010000057.1:0-16454 GCA_964637385.1 uncultured Peptococcaceae bacterium | reverse complement strand
GGAGGTACTTTTATTTTCAAAGTCTACTTTTTTTCATTACAGGAATGCTCCAATAGTAACTTTACTAGTGGACCGATACCACCTTTAAGATCACCCTGCTTGAACGCTGGGTGACCGAGTAACTGTCGAATAGCCATCGTCATCCCATGCAAACCGTCTGCTAAAGCATGAACCTGCGGCAACATTCCTTGCAGAAAGGCTGGAATTCCTCCTGCAGCTACCAGCGATGACAGGATATTCCCCCCGATCAAAATAGAACCTATGGCTTGAACCCGCGCCCTAGAAACCAGCCCCGCCACTTTTACATTTCCGTCTGCTTCTACCGTCATCCCTTCTTCCACATTACCGGTAATTTGGATATCCCCTTTAAAGACAATATTACCTGAAGCAAGATCGACATCACCAGTATGCACCAGTTTAGGTAATACACTTACCCTCACCAAGTTATCTGCGCGGGAAGCCACAGGACGGCCTGCCCGGGCCGCTACAGCCCGTTCGCCATCCCTAGTGAGCACTGCTCCTTCACCCACAGATAGGATAAAGTCCCGAGGCGACGGCGGCACAATTACGTCACCCTTGACGCTGGTACCGGGGAACCCCGGCTCAGGCGGGTGTTTGACAGCCAGGACTTCTCCCGCCTCTACCGAAGTAAAAACATACCGGTTCCGGAAATCCACCGGCTTGTCTTCTTCCACCTGCACCGGTACCTTGGAATTACTAGTAAAAAGCAATTCTATCCGACCATCTTTCCCGGGTTGTGCAGGAGTACCTCGGGCGATAACCATTTCCTCTGCACAGGAGGCAATACCGCGAGAGCATGCTTCCCAGTCTACGCCATACTTGATACCCTGCCGTAATAACTCCTGCAATAATTCGCTCAGTGTGAGGGGTGGAAGTCGTTCTTCTCTCTCCACTACCGCCAGCTGTATTTTTGGGGCAGCCGGAAGATCCGCCAACTCCCGGTGAATTACTACTGTAGGGCGAATCTGCAATATTGCCTGTAAATTATCTTCGGAAATGGTTACAGACCATTCCCCTTCTCTTCGCTCATCCACCACTTCTATCTGTACCATATCGTTCATGGATATGGGAGTGGGTTGAGTGTGCTCTCGATCATTAACAATCAGTCTAACCCCTGGGCAAGGTACCACTACCGGGTAAGGTCCTTCCGGTCGGTGCCGGACAATAAGGCGCCCTTCTTTCACGAATGCATATGGAATTTCTGCTTCGCCTTCCCAATTTACATTATTAGCTCCAATCAATGTTATGGCTTGGGAACCCTCGGTAATGTCCTTTTTCATCAGGACCTCACCTCCTTCAGGCATGGGAATTTGTCTCAAGGGCTTCCAGCACTCGGAAAAAACCTATCACTTCCAGGTCTTCACGAATAAGACTGGGGATGCAAACAAATCTGAGGGTGCGGCCCTGCCTGTGCAAGTATCTGGCTTGGCTTAGGAGCATACCTACCCCGGAAGAGTCTATGAACCGAAGGCCCTGCAGATTTACCTCCACCACTTCCTCCGGCCGTCGCTGAATCTCCTGTTGAAACTGCTCAACGTTGCTGAAATCCATTTCCCCTTCCAACTCTAGGACTGCCATTCCTTCCTTTTGATAGATTCTAATCTCCATCCTTATCACCTGCCTTTTCCGTTACCTTCAAAACAACCAGTGTCACGTCATCTTTTTGAGAAATACCATGGGTGAAGGTACCCAGATCGAGCAAAATATTTTTTATAATCTTGTCTACATCAATGCCATGCTGAAGACGAACTACTTCCTTCAATCGTTTCAGTCCGTATCTTTGCCCATCAGGGCTACAGGCTTCCACAACTCCATCGGTGTAGAGTACCACCGTGTCTCCAGCAGCAAGAAAAAACTCCTCTATCCCCGACCCAAGGTAATCCTCCAACAAGCCCAAGGCGACGCCCCTACACTCTGCCACCTTAACCTGACCGTCAGATAAAAGGAGGGGTGGGTGATGCCCTGCATTGACACAAGTAAGACACCCAGTTATCACGTCGTAACACAACAGGCACAGAGTGGCAAAGGACCCGTATTTCTGCAGTTCATATCCTCCCAATTTGTTCAACTGGCTCACCACCTCCAGAGGATGGGGATTAATCCCGATACACTCCCGGAGTATTTGGCGAATTGTTTCCATCAAGCATGCTGCCTGGGGTCCTTTGCCCATAACATCCCCAATAACGGTAAAGACGGTTCTCTCGTTCCAGGGGATAAATTCAAAGAAATCTCCCCCTACCTGTCCGGCAGGCAGGCTAGATCCATTACATTCCAACCCATAAGCTTTTAATATTTTCCCATTCCCCGTGGCTACTTCTATCATTATTCTCCTACCTCTCTTCTTCAGCCAGAACATTGTTTTGAGTTAGGAGCCTTTCCAGCCCTACTAGCTGCATCACCTCCGATATATAAGATTGCGGCTTCAAAATCAGCATCTGGCCCCCTTTTTGCTGCCAGTCGTTGTTAATATCCAGCAAACATTTTAACCCCGTTGAATCAACGAAAGATACCCCCGACAAGTCAACTTCCAGTTTATGTTCTTCCCTTTTCCCAACAACCTCTTGCAGTTGCCCTACTGTTTCCATGTCTAATTCTCCATTTAGAACTACCCGGCATACCCCCAGAGCAACGTATACATCCACTTTAAGCAATATCATCACCTTCTTTCAGCCGGTTTTATCCATTTTTAACATTTCTGTCGAAACAGTGCTAAAATCAAGAGCTAGGGAAGTACCCGAAGGTCCTGTGTTTAGATAAAGGTAGTCGGCATAATAGAGCATGAGGGTAAATCCACACCCCATGGAATTCTTGGTTGAATAATGTTGCATCAGTGTTGCCCGGGTCAATTCACTGGTTTTGATTCCCGGACCCCGATCCTGCACGATAATCCTGATGACATCCTTTACCTGTCTGGCTTGCCACCAACCGCCTCCCGCATGTTTGAGAGTGTTAGCCAGTGCCTCGGACAAGCACAAAGTAATGGCGTGTTGCCTGCGGCTTTCTAGAACAGGCAAATATTCCCGCAGTACCCGGCGGGCCTCAGGAATGTCATGGGTTTGCCTGACCTCGCCTTTAGCCATTTCTACTCCTTCTAACACCACCTTCTCCATTTCTTCGCTATTCAACAGAGAAAACCGCCCTCCCGTTACCGCCGCAATAGCCTCCCGGTAAGCGTGCATCTCCTGCCGGTGCATTCTTCTCTCCTTTTCAATCACTTCGGTAATGTCAAAGGCCAACAGTCCACCGCTCCTGTGATCGAAGGGAATCCCGTGAAGATCAAACACCTTCTGCCCATCAGCGCTAATAATCACCTCACGATGGTGTTCAGCCCGAAGAGTAGCCCGCCGCATCAGTTTCTCTGCTTCTTGCATGGGCAGGTCCAGGTCGGCCTGACCCGAAAGGTACCGGAAGCGTCCATTTTCATACTTCATCACCTTTCCCACTCGAAGACCGTTAATTAGTTCCGATTTTTCCACTTCAGCCAATAGTTTTTCCCTGACTAGGTCTTGAAGGTGTTCCGGCAAATGTCGAGAAATCTCCGTCACTAGCTCGCCAGTACTGCCGGCCAGTACCTGATATTCTTCGTTGCTTAGCCTGCTGGCTGTCTCCTGTTTCCTGTGGACACATAGGATGTCAAAAATATGGACATTATTTTTCCCTTTGAATGGTACTCCAGCCACCTCAACCCACAAGCTTTCCTGTAATCTAATGACGTATCGGCCTGAAACTGGAGCTTCCGTTTCCAGGCCCAATTCCGTGGTATTTAACACCAGAATATGGGCCGGATACTGCTTACCATGCTCTTCTTCCAGTAATACCCGGACAGGTGGCGAAGGCACCCGGCGAAGGGGGCCTGGCTGAATAAAATACTTACACTCCACACAAGCACGGTCTGGTTCCTTTTTCGCACATTCAAGACACGTTCGCATTTTTCCACCACCTCTCTACTTATCAGTCCTTTTCTAAAGCGTCTAGCCCTCTGGGCTTTAACGTTTATCTTAAATAAGAACCATCCTCTAGCATTTCGACAAATTTTTTAACTAGATAAGAATTAAATTGAGTACCCTTACACCATTACAACATGCTTCTGAATAACCAACCGTTCTTCAGCATTTAATAATCTTTTCTTATGTAAAATCTCATTGGGGATACTTATTTTCCCAATATCATGGAGCAATCCAGATAAATATATATCTTCACACACACATGTAGAAAGTTTTAACCGCCTGGCCAGTGCTTTAGCATATATCGCTACGTTGAAGCAATGTCTTGCCGTATAGGCATCTTTAGCCTCTATCAGAAAGGAAAACACTGAAATAATATTCAGTACATTACTTTCTAGCGATTCTTTTCTTTTTTCGGCTAACATTGATAGTGGTAAATTTTTTTTAGACATGGCATTTCAACTCCCTAAGCAAATGATTTGTCCCATGTCTCAATCTTAGAGAGATATTTCTTCAATATTACTATCAAAAAGGATCGCTCCAAATGAAGCGTTGGAACTACTGCAAAAATTTACAGTAATACCTGATACCTTAACCCCGGTGATAAATTCCACCTCGTTACACACACGTTGTCTTGCATGTTGAAAAATCTCCTTCCGCAAGCTTATTATTCTTTCTTCACCTCCTTCCATTTGTAAGAGATATTCCTCTATTCGGGTTAAAGGTCCTGAACAATAAAATGTACCAACATTAGAGTTAATCTTTACCCAAACTTCCGACGGTCCGTGACCAAAAATATCTTGATGTATCCTTATGACTAGCTTCCTCAGTTGCTTTTCCAATTCTGCTTTGTTCTTTTTTACCCCATTTGTATCGCCTCCGGATGCTTGCAATTTTCTGTTTGTGCTAGTATACAAAAAAGCACACCAATAAATCCTTTGTAACATAGCTATCATGTACAAAGAATTTATCGATGTGCTCAGCATCTGAAAATAAATACCGAACCGGGTCGATTATAAATGGGAAATACTCCACAAGTAGTACCTATCCCATATAATATTTATAATATTAAGATGTCCGTTTAAAGTACTAGTGTCGGGATAACCCCCTATCCTCCTCACTATAAGACCAAAACCGATTTCGGGTAGTAAATAGGGTAAATATATAATTCGCCTATTTATTGCTTCATTTTGTGCTAGATTTAGTTATTAGGTCCCATAAAATTAGGATTTTAGTAATTATATTATGGTATGATAAGGGAGATTTCGCAAGATATCTCTCATATTATCTGTTATTTTTGTAGAAATTCGTTTTCGATTCCGGTTAGGCTTGAAATCAGCTATCACGATTAATATGTTTGATTAATATGTTTATTTAATATTCAAATTTACTCTAAAGAAGAAACAGAGCATTTAACATGATTTGCCCAATTGACGTTTGGGGTCAGGCTACATAAAAGGAGAGCCTCTCGGCTCTCCCCTAAAATTCCGGTTCAATTAAACCATAATTTCCATCTTTACGCCTGTAAACCACATTCACTTCCTCAGTCTCCGCATTGGAGAAAACAAAGAAGCTGTGACCCAAAAGGTTCATCTGTAAAATAGCTTCATCCACAGGCATGGGCTTGATGGCAAAACGTTTAGTCCGCAGGACTTTAGGCGCTTCATCTTCGGAAATTTTTTCCCCACAAGGATCAGGTGCCATGTCTTTGATACTCATTGCTTTTACTTTCTTACTTAAACGTGTTTTGTATTTATTAATCTGTTTTTCCAGTTTTTCTACAACCAGATCAATAGAAGAATACATGTCAATAGACTCCTCTTCCCCGCGCAAGATGAGTCCGTTTATGGGAATGGTTACCTCTACACGATGCTGGTCTTTTTCAATGACGAGAGTGACGATAGCTTCGGGGTTATTTTCGAAATACTTGTCTAACTTCCCTAGCCTTTTTTCAATGTATTCCTTCAGCGAGTTTGTAACTGGAATATTTTTTCCCCTGATCTGGAATTTCATGCCATCAGCTCCTCTCTAAGGTTCTTATATTAAGTATTCCCTTTCTGTGAAAAAAATCCTGCCTTAATATCGACATTTACCTTACTTTTACGCCAATAACAATTCTTTATGCCTGGCCCAAATTTAGTAAATTAAAGAAAAATGAAAATCAAAACCCTGGTATCTTCATACCAGGGGATTAATCTCTCAAAGATATTAAAGTTTTACCACATTGGCTGCCTGTAATCCTTTAGGACCTTCCACAATATCAAATTTTACCCTTTGCCCTTCCTGCAGGCTTTTGAACCCATCTTCCTGTATAGCAGAGAAGTGTACAAAAACATCACTGCCACCTTCTCTCTCGATGAAACCGAAGCCTTTTTCCTGGTTGAACCATTTTACTTTGCCTTGCATTAAAAACATTCCTCCTAAAAATAAATACCGTGGGTTTTCACCCACGATGAAGATTTTAACATTGTTATCAGGCAAAGTCAAGTTTAGTCGACGTAACTGTGTGAGCTACGTAACTGTCGACGTAACATGTACCACGTTAACCGTCAACCGTATATCTAGATTATGAACCTTGGATGCAAGTCTTAAAGTACTTAAAAGAGTCGACACACCATTTCGGTCTTAATTAAGCACGGTTAACGTCTGCACGGTTCACTGTTAACGCCTTAGAGTATTTTACTCAAAAACGCCCGTGTCCTCTCATTTTGGGCCCGGCTAAAGATTTCCTCAGGTGTTCCTTCTTCTACAATCCGCCCCTCATCCATGAACAGCACCCGGTCGCCCACTTCCCGGGCAAAGCCCATCTCGTGAGTAACGACCACCATGGTCATACCTTCCCTGGCCAGATCTTTCATCACACTCAAAACCTCGCCGACCATTTCCGGATCCAGGGCAGAGGTGGGTTCATCAAAAAGCATGACTTTAGGCTGCATGGCCAAAGCCCGGGCGATGGCCACCCGCTGCTGCTGACCGCCGGAAAGGGAATCCGGGTAGACATGGGCTTTGTCCGTTAATCCTACTTTACCTAACAGGGTATAGGCCCGGTCTTCTGCTTCCGCTTTACTGAGACCCCTTACTTTCATGGGAGCCAGGGTGATATTTTCCAGAGCTGTCATATGGGGAAAAAGGTTAAAGCGCTGGAAAACCATACCCACCTCGGCCCGCAGCTTATTAATGTCCGTCCTGGGATCTGTTACCAAAATATTATCAATAATGATTTCCCCGGAGGTAGGCTGTTCCAGGAGATTCAAACAGCGGAGGAAAGTACTTTTGCCGGAACCAGAAGGACCAATAACCACCACCACTTCCCGTTCTTTGACGGAATTGGTGACATCTTTCAGCACTTCCAGCTTTCCATAGTTTTTATAAAGATTACGGACGACGATCACTCTTAGCCAACCTCCTTTCCATAAACCCTACCAAGCGTGAGATACTTAAGGTCATCATCAGATACATGAGTAGCACTCCCGCATAAACAGGAAAAGGCGCCGCTGTAATAGCAATATACAACTGCCCCTGCCGGGTCAGCTCTGTAATCCCGATGGCCGAAAGTAAGGAGGTATCTTTCAGCATAGCAATAAATTCATTTCCCAAAGGAGGAATAATCCGCTTAAAAGCCTGGGGAAGAATGATATATTGCATGGCTTGCTTGTGGGTCATCCCCAAAGAACGGGCCGCCTCCATTTGACCCCTGTCAATGGACTGGATACCAGCTCTCACAATTTCCGCCACATAAGCCCCGGAGTTAATCCCACAGGCGGCAATACCTGCTACATAAGCATCAATTGGGTACTGCTGACCGGTAACTACTCTAAGCAGGTTAGGAATACCAAAATAAATGATAAAAATCTGTACTAACAGGGGTGTACCCCGGATAAAGTCTATATAAATAACAGCCAGGGTTTTAATAATTACATTATGTGCTAAACGGGCCAGGCCCATAAAAAGGCCAATAAAAACCCCTATGAAAACGGCGAAGGCTGTAATCCATACTGTGGTAACAGCCCCCTCAAAAAGATTGGGCAACGCCTCAATAAAGATCTGCGTAAAATTGATCGTCACGTCCTCACCTCTTATCTACATAAGGGCGGCGTAACATGGAACTGTTACGCCGCGAAATCCATTACATATGTCGTATTCCAAATTATAAATATCCTTTTATCTCTTTTGGAAAGCAGATGTCAGATAATCGTCTTATTTAGGCATTGCAGTTTCTGGTAAATTGTATTTCTTCAGAAGCTCTTGATACTTACCTTTTTCCATAACCTTCTTCAGGCCGGAATTAATCTTATCAAGCAATTCTTTTTTTCCCTTAGCTACAGCAAAGCCGTATTGTTCACTATCCAGAAGATCACCAACAATCTTAATCTCGGAATGGCCTTTACTGATGAAGTCCTGGGTTACAGGCGCATCGTTTATGGCGGCATCCACAGTCCCTTTCGCCACTTCCGCCATGACAACGTCCACGGTATTATAAGTTTTAATGGTTTTGATAATACCTTTTTTCTTCAGCTCATCAGCCTTGTTAGCACCGGTTGTGCCAATCTGGACGGCAACTGTTTTACCTTTTAAGTCTGCTTCTGACTTGATGGTTTCGTTATTCTTGGCAACGGCGATGGCAAGACCAGAGTTGACATAGGGGTTAGAGAAGTCTATCTGCTCTTTCCGTTTGTCGGTGATGGTCATGCCCGAAGCAATGATATCAATTGTGCCAGCTTGCAAAGCGGGAATGAGTCCATCAAAGCCCAGGTTAATTATTTCTACTTTGAAACCTTCTTCCTGCGCAATGGCTTTAATCAATTCAATGTCAAAACCGGTAATTTGATTGGTGTTCTTATCTAAAAATTCAAAGGGTGGGAAAGTTGGTTCTGTTCCCACTTTGTAAACTACTTCCGGCTTGGGTTGTTCCTTGGGGGGTTCTTGCTTGGGCGGTTGAGGAGCAGGAGCAGGTTTACCACAAGCCACAGCCGACAGCACAAGCCCTAAAGCTAAAAAAACCACCAGCATTATTTTGCCATACTTCTTCATCTTACGTGCCTCCCTCTATACATTTCTTTGCTAGCCAAAATAATTATACATGCCTCTGTATAAATAAGCAATAGGAGAGGAAATATCTTACAGTCCATTCCACAAATACACTATTAGGCAACAAATTTCCCAGATAGGGTTTCTTTGACAATCCTTTTTTTCACACAAAACCTGTGGATAATGTGTATAACTCTGTTAATAACTTTAAATTCAACAGCTATATGTTGTGGATAACTATGTTCCACTCCACGAATTAAATATGAATTAGTCGAAAAGCCCTATTGACACAAGCAATGACGTTTATTTTTGTCGAAATACACTTTTTTTGCACAATTTTGCGCTATTTGTAAAAAATTACCGAGAAACCTGTAGTATTTCGTAAAACCTGAACAAAACATAGAACCTCCAGCAAGGGAGGTTCCCTTAATATCATCTGTTATAATCCACAAATACTCCATCACGCAGAGGAGCAGCCGCTCGATAAGCTTTCTTAGCTTTTTTGCCGTCCTGCACCTGCTTTAATTTTTCTTTTACTTTAACAATACCTTCACGCAACAGCGCTTCATTCTTTTTATCCAGTTCTTTTATTTTGCTAAGAATGTTTGTCAACTGGCCTAAAACAGTATTTAAAGCCTCCAGACCATGCCCGTTGATACGGCTTTGTATATTCGTCAGGTTAAACTCTTTAATTCCCAGGACCTGACATACCTCTTGTTTAATCATTGCTACTTCCTTGCTTCTTCCTTCAAGGGTATCAATTAATTCCTGACGCTGGTTAATGAGGCTGAGAAGCAAGTCAGTATCAATTTCCGTATGCGCAAGAATTTTTTCCTGCTCCAGAGCAATCCTGTACATCTCTTCGTAGTAAGGAATTTGTTCCTCGTAATTCTGGGCTATCCGCTCTAGAATTAAGTTGATAATGTTATCTTTCAAGGGGGACACCCCCTGCCAGGGGTCCACTCTCCGCCTTTAGTTTTGCTGCTGCCTCTGCCCAGGTTTTACGTAAATCTGTGAGGAAATCTATCACCTCATCAATAATTGCCGTGTCTTTTTTCATATTGGCCTCAACCAGACGGTTATAGAGATAATCGTAAAGGGAATAGAGATTTTGGGAGATTTCGTAGTCCATATTTAAGGTAGTCATAAGTTCGATAATAATGTTCTGCGCCTTCGTCAAATTAACATGGGCTTGTTCCAGATTTTTACTCCCAATGGCTATTCTGGCTTGATTGCAAAAACGAATCGCGCCATCGTAAAGCATAATTAAAAGCTTGTCCGGTGTCGCCGTATTCACCTGCTGCTCTCTGTATTTTTCATAAGGATTAGGTATTGCCATCTCTATCAATCCTCCAGGTTTCTTAAAAATAACGGTTCACCGTTTACGGTCCACTTTGCCCAAACTGCTGGGCCAGCCAGGCACTCTGGGCGTTCATCCGGCTCAAAGCCTTTTCCAGGGCGGTGAATTTCTTCCAGTACCTCTCCTCTGTGCGTGTCAGGTATTCATTCATCTCATCAATTCTTTTGGCGAACTGTAACTCTTCTTTGTCCAGCAGACTGATACTGCTGTACTTCACGACAAAATCAATCATGATGCTGGAATTAACTTTCCTGTATAATTCTGCATTATCGCCGGCTCCGGCTTTATAGACGATTTCCTTCATCCCGGCCACGATATTATCATACAGGCGGGAAACAAGGCCGCTTTCATTTCTTTTTTGTGCTATTTCCGCCCCTGTCATGGAACTTTCCGATTTATATTTCAGCTCATCACTGGGTTCTTTAAAGAGTAGCTCGAGAACACTGTCCACATCTTTAGCAATGGCTTCTTTAAGTTTAGTTTCATCGATGATTAATTTACCACCTACTGAGCCGCTCACATAACCTTGGGTACTAATGCCAATTTGTGTTAATTGTTTATATATACCCTGAACGCCTGCTACCTCCTGATACATTCCTAAACGCATGGTCTGTACTGTCCGTTCTAAAATCATATCCCCTTTTAGGAGACCGCTTTTTGCCTTCTCTTCCCAGAGCTCAATCTCTTTCTCTGACATGGCCTCTTTTTGTTCATCAGTTAGAGGCAGGTAATCACGGTATCTCTTCTCACTGAGCTCTGTGCCCACTCTATCCAGCATCTCATTATATTTATCCACAAAAGTTTTAATTTTGTTATATACGGCATCCACATCGGTTGTAACATCAACAGTAAAAGTCCCCAGAGCCTTAACATTAAAATTGATACCATTTACAGTGATATTGTTGCTGCTGGCGGTAATTCCTTCAGCCCCCGCAAAATTAATTACTGCATCAGCACCCGAGTAAGTAGTGTCATTTTCTAATACAAGCTTTAACTTATTTATCGGCTCGCCGCCGGAAGTTCCCGTCATAAAATTAATCACATTACCCGATCCCGCGTTTTCAATCACTTTAAAGCCATTAGCCGCGCCGGTAGCCTTGGTCTGCAGAAAAAACCTGCTGTTGGTTGCATCGTAAATGGCTTTGACACCCAGGTTTTTTTCATCACTGATGGTATTGATGTCCTTTACCACATCCTGAATCGTTTTACTGGTTAAATCTGCACCACTATACGTAAACGTATGAGAGTGCTCAGGATTCCCGTCTTTATTTGCAATTGTAAATTCAATGACATCTGAATCGCCTAACCCAAATTGTGTCTTAAGGTCAGCCAATGTCCCCAGGGATTCTTTGCTGGCAAAAGTCACACCTTTGGCCACACTGGTTACTGTAACCTCATAACTTCCCTGCACCGCATCGGCCCGGGCTTCCACATCCGCATATGCCGTACTAGAAGCCGTAGCCTTTTTCACCCAGTTTAAGCTGCTTACAGATTTATTTAAAATGACCCCTGTAGAAGTTGTCTGGGTGAGACCAAACTCCTTCTTCGTATCCAGGATAAAATTGGCAAAATTCTTATTCATTTCATGATATAATTCCTGGCGCCATTGGATCAGCTTTTTCTGCTGGTATAACTTGTCCACCCGGGCCCGCTCGGCCTTCATTAGGTCTTTGACCAGCTGAGCCGTGTCCAGGCCGGAAGCCAGTCCCGTTTCTATTCGCATCAGTCTCACCTCCTAAGCTTTTTCGTCCACCAGGAGACCCGCCATTTCCATGAACTTAGCCACCATATCCAGAATTTTTTCCGGCGGAATCTCCTTTATGACTTCATCCGTTTCTGTGTTAACAATTTTGATCATAATCTGTTTGGTCTTCTCATGAATGGAAAATTCCAGCCTTTTTTCATAAAACTCCAATTTCTGGTTGGCCTTTTCAATGGCATGAATCAATTCCTCTTCCGTGAACTTCTTTTCTGCGCCATTTTGCAGGGCAACGGGATTTTCCTGAGCTTGCTCCTTTATAGCCGGCTGCCTGCTTTCCCTGCTTATGGTCTGTTGGGTACTCCGGGCTTGAATAGCATTGACGCCCTCCACACGCATGGTATAGATCCTTCCTTCCCTGTTACATCTTTACTATTTTACTATTTTATATATCGTATTTTTCGGGGAAAAGTTTAGTTTTTTTCAAAGAAAAGTTATGATTTTGCCGCCCCTTTAGCAAATTTCCATTGGGTAATATAGCCAATTCCCCGCTCAGGCAGCCAGTTTACATGGGCCCCCAGGACTTCCCCCATCAAGGAAGAGGGCGCCAAAGTCCTGCCCCCCAGGCCCTGCCGGTGATCTCCAGGGGATCCCCTTCCGTTACCATCCCGCCAAGGGGACTCGGCACCTCCGCCTGCCCATTGCCCGTTTCTCCCCGGACAGGAAGACCCAGCAGCAAAAGCATAAAAAAAAAGAACGGCAAAAACGGGGTTATTTCCGCCCCATAAATAACCAGATCTACATCCGAACCCCTTTTATAAGTCCCCAGGGCCCTGATGCCGAAAAGGGCCGCTTTCTAAATCTGCTGCCATTTTGCCAAAGTCTCAAGAATAATGCTAAAACTTTTCTGCGGTATGCCATGCTTCACAATTTTTCACCCAAATCTTCATATATTTGAGTAATGGCCTGGAAGTACTCATTTTTAATTTTTTCCAAAACCCTTTGAAAATGCAGCTCATCATATGTATGGGCAAAAAGATTCCTTTTTTCCAACATATCCATCCAGATTTCCCCATTCTCAATTAATCCGTAATGAAAAGCTGTTTTTATCACTTCCCGGGGAAAGCTCACGCCCACATGCTGTGCTTCCAGATAATCCTTTATTGTTTTACCTCTCAACTTGCCTTCTTCATTATCCAGGTCCATCAACTGAGTAAATCGGGCATGGCTGTACACCACAAAATCATACAACTCATGCTTCTACCAGACCACCTGTTCCCCCCCGGGGCGCCTTCAGAACACAAAAGGGCCCAGCTTTGATCACACGACGAAACTCCGGAGAAAGAGTATGCCAGTCCAGCACATCCACGCGAAAAGGAAGTTCCGACTCCTGAAAAGCTTCCTGAAGCCTTCCCAGTTTACTAATCCCCATTTTCTCCTTGCCGATAACCACCAAATCCAAATCGGAATATTTTCTGGCCGTACCCTTGACCCGGGAACCGAAAGCCCAAACGGCAGTTTCAGGAACATATTGCTGCAAAATGTCACAGATGATTTTCAGTTCTTCCCTGCTTACCTCAAGCATTGCGCCTCTCCAGGTTTTTAAAAAATTCCTCTGCCGCGTCCCTGAACTTTACGGCTATCCCATAAACCTCATCAGCAACAGCCCTGTTATAGGTATGGGTCGAAAGATTACGGGCATAGTGAAATTCCATCCATTGGTCAATATCAGCAATTAGGCGGTTTTCCCCACTCAGGCGGAATAACTCCCTGCGCGTCACTCCATCGACAACTTCTGCCCCTATATTATTTTCAATCCACCGTTTCATAAACTTCCAGCACAGCTCATAAGTAAACTCAAAATTCTGAATTACCCCTGCCTTCATCAGTTCTATTTCATCCTGGCTTGCCTGGCCCCCGGAGATTTTAGCTTGTGCAATTTCCACCGCCTTTTTCAAAGAACCCAATGCTTTTTGCAAACTGGTCAGATCCAAGCTTCCCATGGATTTTCTCCTTTCAGCCAATGATCAAAATACCTGAAACTAAATCTATTATATCATTATTTTATATCACCTGGAAGCAAAACCCAGTCCCTGGCCTACCCGGTAAACCCTGGGCCTTAAAGGCGAAAATAGTGGACAGCAGAGGAAAATTCATGTAGAATGAGGGCAAAATCTGCAAATCCGCAAAATGGAGGTGTATCTGCTGTGTCTGACTTTTTAGGCAAAGAAGCTCCCCTTTTTACCCTCAAGGACCAAAAAGGGAACGAAGTAAGCCTGGCTGCCCTGCGGGGCAAGAAAGTCCTCCTTTCCTTCCATCCCCTGGCCTGGACACCCGTCTGCACCAAACAAATGCAGTCCCTGGAAGAGCACTATGATACCTTTCAGGCCCTCAACACCGTGCCCCTGGGCATCAGCATCGACTCCACCTTCTGCAAAAAAGCCTGGGCTGAAGCCATCGGGGTAGAAAAACTGTCTATGCCCGCCGATTTCTGGCCCCACGGCCAGGCAGCCAGAGATTACAACATCTTTCGGGAAAAGGACGGTTTTTCCGAAAGGGCCAACATCATCGTCTGCGAAAAAGGCACCATCATTTTCTTTAAAACCTATCCCATCAAGGAACTGCCCGATATTAACGAAATCCTGGATTTTCTTATGAAATAATCTTCTTTCTTTGCGACAGCAAGAACCGTCCCCGCTGTCGCACTTCTTCGCTGTCGCAGGTTTTCTGCATTTTACTGCTGCCCATAAAACAACCTGCCGTATATGTCTATATGCTCCTTTAAAGAAGCATTTTTTAAAGATTCATAATGAATTATGTCAAAATAATAAGGCAACGGCAGCTTCTCGTTAAGCATAACACTTAAAGCGTCTATTATGTCTGTCGTTATATTGGAACCGTATAGAACTATGTCCACATCCGACCCTCGTTTATAATTTCCCATGGCTCGACTGCCAAAAACTGCAGCCTTTTCAATTTCTGGCCACAAAGATAGTGTGTGCATAATTAAATTAAAACTTTCCTCTGATATGCCAAACCTCATAGCTTTTCTCCCAATTCTTTATATACCTGAGTTATTGCTTTGTGATAATTATTTTTAATTTTTGCCACAGCTAATTTAAAACGCTCCTCATCGTATGCATGAGCCAGGAGGTTTCGCTTATCCAGCATATCCATCCAGACATCTCCATCTTCTATTAATCCATAGTGAAAAGCTGCTTTGATAACTTCTCTTGGGAAGTTCACTGCAACCTCTTGAGATGCCAGGTAATCCTTCATTGTTTTCCAGGCTAATTCAAATGTATACTCAAACCTTTGAATAAGCCCTTCCTTCTCCAGATCACTCAAAATTTCAAAATCTATAATTGCCGAATTAAACTGATTATATGCTTTTTTAAAATTTACAAATCTCTGTCTCCATCTGATATCTTTCTCATTCATCCTTTTTTGCTCCTTTCCGCACTGACTGGAAAGTCCTCTCTGTCTTTTCCTACAATAATTTTACACCATTGAGAATCTAATACAAATAGGAAACTATATAAGCAACAAAGAACAATAAATCACCTGTTTTGCCGGACAAATGCGACAGCGAGTCGAGTAGACGGAGCCTCACGGCTCCAATCCCTCACAGAACCGGACTTGCGCTATTAACGCATCCGGCTCTTCACAACATTCTTTACATTACGTAGCTATTACCGGCCCCAGGTTCGAAGATGCATACGTACGTTTTCGCTCTTGGTAGTGGATATTTCTTGAGGAAAAGATTGAACTTGTCCCAGTTAAAGCTTTTCCTCTGGCTCCTACGGTTTAACCATTTGTATAGCATCCGTTTAACTTCGTCTATAAAGTTGCTTACTGCTGCCTTCCCTCCACAGGCATTACCCTGTTTCATCAGTATTATGCAGTAATCCGACTCCCTGCTGTATTCGGCTTCCTCACTTTCTTATCGCTTGTTAGTCTTACTTTCTCTTCACGAACCGTCCCCAATGTCGCATTAATTTATTTTTCGTATATTGTAATTCCAATTCTATTAATATGATCAATTAAATCTTTATTTTCTATCTTGTCAAATATTGATATATCAAAATTATATGGTAAATATAATTCATCTAATTCCAAATGTATTTTATTCAAGTCTTGTATACTTATATTTTTCCCTATCAAAGTCAAGTCTATATCAGAACCATTTTTATAATTTCCCTTTGCTCGGGAACCATAAAGTAATACTTTTTCAATTTTATGGTATTTAGAAAAGATTTTTACAACGCTTTCCAATATATTATCCTTTAGACCATATTTCATATTTTTTTACTCTCTTCCCCATGAAAATTATTCATCTTGATTCTTAACTTTACAAACTCCTCAAAATATACATCTTTTATAAGCGTAATAATATCATCTG
>CAZWTM010000056.1:0-16571 GCA_964637385.1 uncultured Peptococcaceae bacterium | reverse complement strand
AATTAAATAAAGTATTGTTACTATTTAGAATAAAATTAATAAGGAAAGGTGGGTTTAATTTGTCTGAAAAGAAAAGACCTCTTTTAGAGGAGCTGAAAAAAGGTCCCTGGCCTAGTTTCGTCAAAGAGATGGAGAAATCAGCCAATAACCCCAAAACAGCGGAACTCTTGGATCTCTTGGAACGCTCCTATGAAGACAAAACCGGTCACTGGAAACACGGTGGTATTGTAGGCGTAACTGGTTATGGTGGAGGTGTAATTGGTAGATATACCGACTTACCTGAGGAATTTCCGGAAGTAAGGGAATTTCACACCATGCGTGTGAACCAGCCCAGTGGTTGGTATTACACCAGTGAAGCTTTAAGGACCCTTTGTGATATCTGGGAAAAGCACGGCAGTGGTCTTACCAACATGCACGGTGCTACCGGGGATGCTATCTTACTCGGTACTACCACCGAACATCTCCAGCCTTGCTTTAATGATCTCTCTGAAGCTGGTTTTGACCTGGGTGGTTCCGGTTCTAATATGAGAACGCCCAGCTGTTGTGCAGGTCCTGCCCGTTGCGAAAATGCTTGTATCGATACTCTGGATCTCTGCCACAATTTAACCAATACCTTCCAGGACTACTTACACCGACCCAGTTTTCCCTATAAGTTTAAAATTAAAATTTCCGGCTGTGCTAACGACTGTGTTGCATCCATTGCCCGGGCGGATCTTTCTATCATTGGTACTTGGCGGGATGCCATCCGCATAGATGCCGATGCCGTAAAAGAATATGCTGCTCAAGGTTATGATATTCAAGGTCTGGTTGTTGCCAAGTGTCCCTCCCAGGCTTGCTCCTACAACCCAGAGACACAAGAATTTACTGTAGATAATCCCAACTGTGTAAGATGTATGCACTGTATCAATAAGATGCCTAAAGCTTTACGCATCGGTAAAGAAACAGGTGCTACCATCTTGATTGGGGGTAAAGCCACCATTGTCCAGTCTGCTTTCTTATCCTGGGTTATTGTTCCTTTCATGAAACTGGAAAAAGAAGATGACTATGCGGAACTGAAAGATCTCATCGAACGCATTTGGGAATGGTGGGATGAAAACGGTAAGGTTCGTGAAAGAGTGGGCGAATTGATTTACAGAAAGGGCATGAGGGAATTCCTCAAAGCTGTTGGCCTACCGCCTGTACCTCAGATGGTCAAACACCCCAGAGCTAACCCCTATTTCTTCTGGTGGCCTGATGAAATTATATCCAGTGCCAGCGGCAATGCCGAAGCAGAAGCTGCTGCCGGAGTGGAGGTGGAGAAGTAATGTGTAGCGTACCTGTAAAAAAGCCTAAAACAGATATTGGACCTCCTTATTACTATGATATGCTTCCCAAAATCATCAAAGAAAACTATGGTAAGTGGAAGTATCATGAAAAGATCAAACCCGGTGTTTTAAAACACGTTTCGGAAAGTGGAGCTGAGCTTTACACTGTAAGGGCCGGTTCACCCCGTCTTTTAAGCATTGTCACCATTAGAGAGTACGCAGACCTGGCAGATAAATACAGCGGAGGTCATCTGCGTTTCACCAGCCGTCATAACGTGGAGTTTTTACTCTCTGATCCTGCCAATATCGAACCGCTGATTGCTGAGTTAGAAGCCAAAGGCTACCCTGTCGGTGGTACCGGCGACTGTCTTAACAATATTATCCATACTCAGGGCTGGATTCACTGTCACAGTGCAGCTACTGACGCTTCCGGTCCAGTGAAAGCGGTAATGGATGATCTCTTCGAGTATTTCAAAAAAGACGATCTCCCTGCTAAGTTAAAAATCTCCATGGCCTGCTGCCTGAATATGTGTGGTGCTGTTCACTGTTCTGACATTGCTTTTGTGGGGATTCATAGAACCGTTCCCACTATTGATGATGCCGGTGTAGCCAAAGGCTGTGAAATACCTAACGTGATTGCCAGCTGTCCCACAGGGGCTATCCGTCCCAATCCCAAAACCAAGAGCGTTATCGTGAATGAAGAGAAGTGTATGTACTGCGGTAACTGCTATACCGTATGTCCTTCCATGAAGATTATGGACCCCGCCAACGATGGCTTGGCCATTTTTGTGGGTGGTAAAGTATCCAACGCCAGGAGTGGTCCTGCCTTCTCCAGGCTGGCTATTCCCTGGGTACCCAATAATCCGCCCAGATGGGATGAACTGGTCAGTGCCATTCGTAACCTGGTAGAGATTTGGGTTAAGAATGCCCGGAAAGGTGAGCGTTACGGCGAGTGGATAGAGAGAATTGGCTGGGAAAAGTTCTTTGAATTGGCCAAACTTCCTTTCACCGACAAGCATATCGATGATTTCATTTTCTCCGTGCCTACCTTCAGAACAACCACTAACTTTAAGTACTAAAAAATAGGTGGTGTAAAAATGGCTGAATTTACAAATGAGGAATTGCGGGCCAAAATCCTTGCATATCTCAACAAGGTTGACAAAGCCAAAAATAAAGACGTAGCCACTGCTATTGGAGCTGCTAAGCGTGATGTTGACAAGGTAATCAATGAATTGGCCAAAGAAGATGTTCTCGAATTCCTCTATTTGGGCACATCCTATGTCAGAATAAAGGGTAAGGAATAGCTCCT
Organism: uncultured Peptococcaceae bacterium; assembly: GCA_964637385.1. GTDB lineage: Bacteria > Bacillota > Peptococcia > DRI-13 > DRI-13 > Thermanaerosceptrum. The sequence continues at coordinate 13,958 of CAZWTM010000056.1, read as the reverse complement.
CCAGGCCGCTGCTTTTCGAGCGGCGGCCTGGAATTTTGAATACCTCATTCAGCCGGAATATTTATGGTTAAGGTATTGGTTACGAAATGTAGTGGCAACCTAAGCTAAAAAACTTGGGGAGAAAACAAATATGACTTTAGAAGAAGCCCTGAAAGATTTTTTGGCTATGTACAAACCTATTGTCCAGGAAATGAAAGCTTATAAGTTCAACGAGTACAAAAAGGGCATGGCCGAGGGACTGGCCATAGCCATCGAAGCCATTGAAACAATACTGGAAGAGTACGATGGTAAGAATTGTCCAGGCAACTAACACCCCCGGAGGTGAAATATGGAGTTTTTTATTGGGCGAATTCTACCTTATCTGGCTGTAACCTGTTTTGTAGTAGGTTTAATTTACCGTATAGGGAGATGGAACAGTGCTCCTGTACCCCATGAACAGGTTTTGTATCCTGCTCCGGCAACTACGAAAGATGTAGTCATGGAGATAGCTACGGAAGCCATCTTCTTTAAAAAGATTTTTAATACTGATAAAGCCCTTTGGTTTGGTTCCTGGTTTTTCCATATCGGCTTGTTCCTGGCTCTGGGAGGGCACCTGGTAGGTATTCCTTTTGAAGGGAAGCAGTTTGTTTATTTGGGAACCTCAGTAGAACTGTCTAAAGAGCTGTCCCATATCCTTGGCTCTGTTGCGGGAATCTTCATGTTTGCCGGACTCATTTACCTTTTAATCCGGCGTTTAACCATTTTGGAAGTGAAGAAAATTTCTGACCCCAGTGATTATTTTGATGCAGTTCTTTTACTGGCTATTGCCCTAACCGGCAATTATATGCGGTTTTTGGCACCAATCGAATATGTTGAAGCCAAAAACTTTGTCATAGGGATATTAACTTTTACACCTGTGGCTCTGCCCACCAATGGCTGGTTTGTCCTGCATTTTACTTTGGTCATGATCCTTCTGATTTATTTCCCCTTTAGTAAGCTTTTCCATTTTATCGGTACTTTCTATACGCAGGCTATTTCTACGAAAATAGCGCCCCCGAAACCTGCTTCTCTGAAAGTGGAAAAAGGAACCTCTGCCAAGGTGGTTACAACCCAAAAAGGGGGTGTCAGCTATTAAAACCATCATTCATTTGGAAACTGACTTGCATCCGATTCCCGTTACCACAACAGAACCCGAGAAAAGGGTGGAAAGAACCAAACAGCTCTTTGAAAGAATGAGAAACCAGTGCCGTTCCGTGGTTATGGCCATGGAGAACTGCACCAAGTGTGGACGCTGTGCCAAAGAGTGCCACGTTTACCTGGGTACAGGTGATCCTAATAATATACCTACAGCCAGAGCTGATTTAATGAGGGCTGTTTATAAAAAGTATTTTACAGCCGGCGGAAAGCTCCTGGGGAGTTTCGTCGGGGCCAGGGAACTGGATGATGAACTCCTGGAAAAATGGGTGAACTATTTCTACCAGTGCAATGAATGCCGGCGCTGTGCCGTTTTCTGCCCCTTCGGTATAGATACGGCAGAAGTTACCATCATGGCGCGGCAAATCCTGGTGTATCTTGGTTTGATACCTAAATTTCATATGAGTATCGCCAAGCAGGTCGATAAGACAGGGAATAATATGGGAATTCCCAAGGGTGCCTGTATAGACAGCTGTGAATTTATTGAAGATGAGATCAGGGAGGAAACAGGTGTTGATGTCAAAATACCTGTGGACCAGAAGGCTGAAATCTTGTATGTACCCTCTTCTGCCGACTTTTTTACCAATTTTGATACTATGGTGGGAGCGGCAAAATTCTTCCATGCTATCGGGGCCAACTGGACCATCTCTTCCGAGATTTTGGAAGCAGGTAATTTTGGGCTTTTCTTTGACCATGACTTTACCATGAAGGCCCACAACAACCGTCTGGTTAGGGTTGCCAAGAAGTTGGGCGTTAAAAAAGTTGTACAGGGAGAGTGTGGGCACGGCTGGCGGGCCGCCAGAATGTACACGCCCAGTTTAAGCGGGCCTGTACCCTTTGAAATTACCCATATTATTGAAGAAACGGCAGCAGCCATCCAGCGGGGACAGCTCAGGCTTGATCCTTCCAAAAACGATGACAAAATTGTTACCTTACACGATCCCTGTAATGCGGTGCGTTCCAGTAATCTCATGGAGGAACCTCGTATTGTACTCAGAGCCTGTGTCAATAATTTCGTAGAGATGTATCCTAACCGGGAGAAGAATTTCTGCTGTGGCTCCGGTGGGGGCATTCTCATGGAAGAGATGATAGAGTGGCGCAAGAAAGTTACCCAGGTAAAACGGGACCAGGTGAGAGCTACAGGCGCCAATTATCTCTGTGCACCTTGCTCAATCTGTAAAGCTCAGTTCCCTGTAGTCTTTGAAGGTTATGAAAAAGAAGTTCCAGGCTTTAAGATTGGCGGACTCATGGATTTGGTTGGTTATGCCTTAGTTTTAGAATAAATATTAAAAAACAGTGAGGTGTTGTTTTATGGCAAGTATTGAAGTAAATGGCGTTGTGATAGAACTCGATGAGGACGGTTTCATGGTAAACCCTGATCTTTGGAATGAAGCTGTGGCTCAGGCTTTAGCTCCCATGGAAGAGGTTACGGGAGAATTAACCGAAGACCATTGGAAAGTTATTAATTATCTGCGCAACTACTATCTGCAGTTTGGGATTGCACCTATGATCAGAAAGTTGACTAAGGAAACAGGTTTTAGTTTAAAGGAAATTTATGACCTGTTCCCCACTGGCCCAGCAAAAGGTGCATGTAAACTGGCTGGTTTACCCAAGCCCACAGGTTGCGTTTAATTTAAAACAAAAGAACAGCCAGTACGGTATAGTACTGGCTGTTCTTTTCTCTGTGACCGGAGTCCAAGAAAAGTGAACATACATTGGATTATTGCCCGGTCCCTGGACACTGGACCCTGGTCACTGAAGGCAAGATGGTATTGTGTATGGGGACTTTACAAGCTATGATGTAAATGTACTACAAGTTAATTCCTTAGAAATAGGTGATTTTTACATGAACGTTAGAGTGCCCCGTTTGCTGTTATCTGCCTCCCATGGTCGTTCTGGCAAGACCACGGTGGTCTTTGGCCTGGTAGCCGCTTTAAGCCTGGAAGGTTTAAAGGTTCAACCCTTTAAAAAAGGGCCCGATTATATTGATCCCGGCTGGTTAACAGTGGCCGCAGGGATACCCTGCCGCAACCTAGACCCTTATTTAATGAAGCCGGACGTGATTATCGATTCCCTGGCGAGAAAAGGTTTTCAGGCGGATATTGCCGTCATTGAAGGTGCCATGGGATTGTATGATGGCCTGGGGGACCGGGGAGAAGGCTCTACGGCTGAATTAGCCAAAATAACGAAAAGTCCTGTTATTTTGGTTGTAAGTACGGAACGGATGACCCGCAGTGTAGCAGCTCTTGTCAATGGCTTTGTGCATTTTGACCGGGAATTAAACGTGGTGGGGGTTATCCTAAATAAAGTGGCCAATTCCCGCCATGAAAGTAAGTTACGGAAAGCTATTGCTGATTATTGCCCTGTACCGGTGCTGGGCGCAGTACCCAAAGAAAAATGGCTGGAATTGCCCGAAAGGCATCTGGGTTTGGTGCCAACCCAGGAAAATTCCGCTGCTCAGGATCTGAGAATAAGGGCAGCCAATTTGATCAAGGAAAATGTAGACCTGGCAAAACTTTTAGAGATTGCCAGACAGCAGGAAGATTTGCCTCTGACCCCATCCCCGGTGACGGAGATTCCAGTAAATAAAGTGAGGATTGGGGTATTAAGGGATGCAGCCTTTTCTTTCTACTATCCCGAGAATTTTGAAGCGTTGGAAAGGGCCGGAGCTGAACTGGTTTTTGTGGATAGCTTTAATCAGCCTGCATTACCGGAAGTCCATGGGTTATACATTGGTGGAGGATTTCCCGAAATGTTTGCTAAGGAATTGGAAGCCAACGGGTCCTTAAGGAAGAATATTAAAGATTTAATTGAAAAGGGATTGCCCGTTTATGCCGAGTGCGGCGGACTCATGTATTTGACCCGCTCTATCCAGATACATGGCCAGACCTATGCCATGGTAGGGGCCTTGGCCTGTGATACGGTCTTTAGTGATAAACCCCAGGCACACGGGTATGTATACATGCGGGTAGGGGAAAAATCGCCTTTTTATCCTAACGGATACCTGGTGGTGGGGCACAAATTCCATCACTCCAGGGTTATTAACCTGGATGAACAACGAACAGGCTTTTCCTGTAACCTGGAACGGGGGAACGGTATTACCGGAAAGTTGGAGGGCTTAACCTATAAAAATACTTTTGCCACCTATACCCATATCCATGCCTTGAGCACGCCGGAATGGGCGCCGGCCCTGGTAGAAAAGGCGAGACAGTATAGGAGTTCGCAGTTGGCAGTAACTAGTTACTAGTAACTCACGTTTCCCGTTCTCCGACCTCCGACTACCGACTGCCGACTCCCGAATTTCGAATGATAACAAATAATGTATAGATAATAAGAGTTAGTGCGGAAGTCGGAAAACGGCTGTCGGTCATCAGAAATAGGAAGTCGGAAAGCGGAAGTCGTAGAAGAGAGAGGAGGAAATAGAGTGGAGAAAAAACGGCTGATCGTGATTGGGGGAGTGGCAGCGGGAACGAAGGCGGCCAGCAAAGCCAAAAGAGAAAACCCCCATCTTGAAGTTTTTATTTTTACCCGCGAAGGAGATGTTTCTTATGCCGGGTGCGGGCTGCCCTATTATATTGGGGGTATGATGAAAGAACGCCGGGAACTGGTGGTGCGGGCGCCCCATGAATTTAAATTAGAACAGGGCATTCAGATTTTCGTCAATCATGAAGTTACCAAAATCTTTCCCGGCGAGAAAAAAGTTCTGGTTACAGATCTAAAGAAAAACCAGGAGAAGGAGTACACTTATGATTACCTGGTTCTGGCTACAGGGGCTTCACCCATTATACCGCCTGTTCCGGGAGTAGATTTGGGCAATATCTTTACCTTACGCACCGTTATGGATGCGGAAAATATTCGTAAGCTGGTAGAGAGCGGTATGGTTAAAGAGGCTCTGGTGGTAGGGGGAGGATTCATCGGCCTGGAAACGGCGGAAAACCTTGTACGGCAGGGAATTAAAACAACTCTGGTAGAAATGGCGCCTACCATTATGCCGGGCTTTGATAAGGAAATGGCTCTCTTTGTAACACGCCATGTTGTCCAGTGCGGCTTGAAAATAAGGACGGGTACGAAAGTAGTGGGCTTTAACGGGAATGAGGAAGGTAACGTCCAGGCTGCCCGCTTACCTGATGAGGAAATACCGGCCCAGCTGGTGGTGTTAGCCACGGGCATTAAGCCGAATGTGGAACTGGCCCGGGAGGCAGGGATAAAGATTGGACCTACCGGCGCCATTGCCGTAGATCCCTTCCAGGAAACGAGTATTCCGGGAATTTTTGCCGTGGGGGATTGTGCCGAGAATTATCACATGCTTACCGGCAAACCTGTCTGGTATCCCATGGGTTCTACAGCCAATAAAACAGGCCGTATCGCCGGTATCAATATTGCTCTTGGTAAAAAAGTCGCGAAGTTCCCGGGTGTCCTGGGTACAACCATTGTTAAAGTTTTTCACATGAATGGGGCAAAAACGGGACTGACTGCGGAGCAAGCCCGGGAGGCCGGGTTTGAACCGGAAATGGTTTGGGTGCCTACCCATGATAAGTCCCATTTTTATGAGGATTGTGCCGATATTATTACGAAACTGGTGGTAGACAAAAAGACCCGTAAAATCCTGGGAGCCCAGATTGTCGGGGACGGCGTAGTAGATAAACCCATTGATATCTATGTCACAGCCATCTCTTTAGGGGCTACTGTTGACGATTTAAGCAACCTGGATTTGGCTTATGCTCCTCCCTTTTCTATGGCCATGGCCAATACCCTGGTAGCTTCCCATGTCATGGCCAACAAGCTGGCTGGGAAATTTGCTGGTCTTACTTATGAGGAACTACACGCGAAACTCCGAGAAAATCCGGATACTTATCTCTTAGATGTGCGTATTGAAGATGAATTTAAGAGTGTTCACCTGCCTGGTTCCGATAATATTCCTTTGAGCTATGTCCGCATGGAAGCCGAAGAAATGGATCCGGACCAGGAGATTGTCGTAGTATGTAAACTGGGCAAACGGGCCTACCTGACCTACAAGATTCTCCAGGAATTAGGATTCAGTAATGTAAAAATCCTGGAAGGCGGGTTGGAGGTTTATCCCTATGAGAAAGAAACGTCGGAAAAGGAGTCGTAGCAGGCATTTATGAATAAAGGAGAAATGTGTAAACTTATATAATCTCAAGTTCTCTGGCTGTTTCAATTATTTTTTCCAGGGCATAGTTTAAATCCTCGCGACTATGGGTAGCCATCAAGGTCAGCCTTAAACGGCTGGTGCCTGGAGGGACTGTGGGCGGGCGAATGGCAGGGATGTATATTCCCTTTGCCAGCAGTTTTTCACTGAATTGTAGGGTTTTAGCAGAATCCCCGATAATAATAGGGATGATGGGAGTTTTATTATCAAGGATCTGCAGTTTTGCTTCTTTAAGCCTGGAGCACAGCCATTGGGCATTTTTAAGAAGAGCCTGACGCCTTTCCGGTTCCTTTTTTATAATGTCCAGGGCCGCCAAAGCCACGGCAATAGTGGCTGGTGAGAGGGCAGTAGTAAAAATAAAACTTCTGGCCCGGTTCTTTAAATAATCGATGAGGCATCTACGACCGGCAACATAGCCGCCCTCACTGGCCAGGGCCTTGCTGAGGGTGCCCACCTGAATGTCAATTTTTTGTTTTAAACCGAAGAGTTCTACTGTTCCTCCGCCCTTGGGGCCAAGGACCCCTGTTCCGTGGGCATCATCTACCATGGTTAGGGCCTCAAACTTTTTGGCGATCTTTACGATCTCTTCTAAAGGAGCAATATCTCCGTCCATGCTAAAAACGCCGTCAGTGACGATAAGGCTTGGATAACTACGAAATTCATTTATTTTTTGGTACAGGTCCCCCATATCACAATGTTTGTAAATGACAACTTTGGCGCCGCTTAATTTGCAGCCGTCAATAATACTTGCATGGTTTAACTCATCACTAAAGATAACCCAGGATTTATCGGCTAAAGCGCTGATGATACCCAAATTGGCCATATAGCCCGTATTAAAAACCAGAGCTGCTTCCGTACCTTTAAAACTGGCCAGGGCCAGTTCCAGTTCCCGGTGAATCTGGTAGCTGCCAGTTGTTAAGCGGGAACCTCCGGCACCAACCCCCAATTCTTGGATAGCCTCAATTGCTGCGGCTTTGAGGCGCTCGTCATTACAAAGTCCCAGATAGCTGTTGGAAGCTAACAATAATACTTTGCGACCTTCTATAAAGGTATGGGGTTCTTGCGGTGCCTGCAAGCAGGTCAATTTTCTGTATAAATTTTGTGTTTTCAATTGTTGTAAGCGTTCAATTATCAGTTGCATATTTCTTTTCTCCAAAGTAATTTTTCAAGGTAAATGTTCCCTTGTAAGGGCTGATTTCATTGATGATGGTTATTTGCTTTTCCAGCCAGTACAGACATTGGGACAGAGAGGCCTGAAATGGATCAAAACAAAAAATTCTGCCTCCTTTGGCAACACCGGCTGGTTTTAAATGGGTAAGCCGCAGATAACCAAGGCGGGGGGACGCTACATAGCCTGCAGTATATTCAGGATCATCTGACCAGCAAATTTCGGCTACTATACCTGGGGCTCTTGATACTTTGCTGGCTAAGGCAAGTGCTTCCCTCACGTGAATATTGTTTAAACCTTCTTGTGCCAGAAAGGCTTCCAATTGAGAATAAACCTCCGGTGCCCAGTCCATACCTGTAGCTCTTACCCCTCTTTGGAGATCGGGTTCCAGGCGTTTTAAGGTATGGATGTTTATTAACATAGCGCCCCGAAGAGGAGGGGCTTCAGTAAGAAGCTTTAAAACAGCCCGGGCTTGAGGCAGGGCGAGTCCTGCAGCATGTAGGCACTGGATAGCTCCTTTTCTTCCTTCTTTGTAGTCTGTGACTTTTAGGGTGGTAACAGGTAATGAGGAGAGATAGATGATCTCCTCCTTTTTTATTTCTTCCAGGGAAATATTGATAAAATCAGCTTTCCCTTTACTGTGGTTAAAAGAGCGTTTTAAAAGACTGAACACAGTGCGAACAATATCTTCCTCATATACAATTCTCTCTGCCCCTGAGATATGCTGGCCCCCTTTTTCATGGCTACCTCCCCTGGCACTTCTCATCTTGATGTTATACAGTTTTTTCTGCATAAGGTATATCCCTCCAGGAGGTGTTGTTTTTAATCCTGGTCAGTACCTTTGTCAGGGGCCACGAGGCTAGGGCTGTAAACAGCATGCCGGGCAGGCTTGCCACCAGCATGGGCAGTAATCCTTTACCAAGCAGTAACCATACCACTATGCGGGCGACAGTAGAACCAAGGGGCCCAGCCAGACAAATAACCCAGAAACGGGAGCCCAAAAGGGCAATAGTTCCACCTGCCACCAAGCGGAAAGTCATAGCAACTACCACGTTTAGGAAAGTATGAGTTCCCGACACCAATGTAAACAGGCTGGCGATAAGACCTGCCAGTATGTATCTGGTAAAACCGAAAGAAGCAGCAATAGCTACGGCCAGGGGAGCAGATAACTGAAATTCGGTGCCGGGAAAAGGACTGGGAACCTTGAAGGAACCGGAGATGGCGATAATAACAGCCAGCATGGAAATTAATGTAAGTTCTCGTGTTTTGTTCATAAATATCACCCTCTGTATTGATTGTAAACCTGTTAAATTTAACTGTTAACTTTAAATAAAATTATATGTTGCTGAAAACAAAAATGTCAACCTAATTATTCGAATAGGTTGACAAATGATGCATAGGTAAAATATGATATGTGTTAGCAACATATAGCAAAATATGATCGGGAGGAGATTATGACAAAAGGATTTTTTGTAGTGGGTACGGATACAGGTGTGGGCAAAACGGTAGTAACTGCTGGCTTGGTAGGGGCTCTAAGGATGAGAGGATATAATGCCGTTCCCTTTAAACCTGTACAGAGCGGGGCAGTCCAGGGTCCCCAGGGATTAATTCCCCTGGATGTGGAGTTTTATCAAAAGGTTTGTTCATTACCAAAAGATAAATATATCACCTATGTTTTTGAACCGCCTTTAGCGCCTAGCCTGGCTGCAGAAATAAGCGGCGTGAGGGTTGAAGCAGCGAGAATCTTACAAGATTATGCAGTGCTGGCAGAAAAATATGAGCTGATTGTGGTGGAAGGGGCCGGGGGTCTCTGTGTTCCTCTTATTGGTAACTCTTTCCTGTTGGCTGATTTGATCAAGGCTATAGATCTGCCCGTAATTGTGGTAGCCAGACCAGGCCTGGGAACTATCAATCATACGGTACTTACAGTCAAATATGCCCAACAACTGGGACTGACGATTAAAGGTATTATTTATAATGGCTATGATGAAAAAAAAGCTACATTAGCAGAAAAGACCAACCCCAACATTGTTGAACAGATCACCGGCGTACCCACTTTAGGAATAATTCCCAGAGGGCGTAATATTGACGTGGAAACAGGCCAGGTAGGGAATTGCCTGGAAATAATACATGATAATATAGATTTTTCGTTATTGTTGAAATAACCCCTTTATTGACAAAAAACCTGTGGGAGTGAACTTAAATGAAGTACTGGCAACAAAAGGATTTGCAGTATATCTGGCATCCCTGTTCCCAGATGAAAGACTATGAGGACTTTCCTCCCATTGTTATTGAAAGAGGGGAAGGACCTTATATATATGACATGGAGGGAAAAGCTTACCTGGATGCCATATCGTCCTGGTGGGTGAATCTATTCGGCCACAGTAACAAGAGGATTAATAAGGCCATCAAGGACCAGTGTGGTCGTTTGGAGCATGTGATTTTTGCCAACTTTTCTCATAAGCCGGCCATAGAACTGGCTGAAAGAATTGTTCAGATAACACCTGCGGAATTAAAAAAGGTCTTCTTTGCCGATAATGGTTCTTCAGCGATCGAGGTAGCCTTGAAGTTGAGTTACCAGTATCACCAGCAGAGGGGGGCTGTAGCCAAGACGAAATTTGTGGCTATTGCCGATTCTTATCACGGCGAGACCTTAGGAGCTTTAGCCGTAGGAGATCTGGATCTCTACAGCAGGATTTTCAGGAAGTTGACAATGAAGACTTATAAAGCCCAGGGGCCCGATTGTTACCGCTGTTTTTATGGCCACAGGAGAGAAGATTGTTGCGCTCCGTGTTTTGAAAACCTAGAAAAATTGGTAGAAAAAAAACACCGGGAGATTTGTGGTGTCATCATTGAGCCCTTAATCCAGGGAGCTGCCGGGATGAAGATTTATCCACCTGTTTACTTGCGGAAATTACGAGAACTGTGCAGTCAGTATCATATTCATTTCATTGCTGATGAGATTGCTGTGGGTTTTGGCCGTACGGGAAAAATGTTTGCTTGTGAACATGCAGGTGTCAGTCCAGATATTATGTGCCTTTCCAAAGGATTAACGGCCGGGTATCTTCCCCTGGCCCTGACCCTGGTGACGGAGGAAATTTACCAGGCTTTTTACGCTGATTATACGGAAATGAAAGCCTTTATGCACAGCCACAGTTATACCGGCAATCCTATAGCCTGTGCTGTGGCCAATGAATCCCTCAACATTTTTCGGGATGAAAACGTTTTGGAGAAAAACCTTCACAAATCCCGGCTCATGGGTCTTTTAGCCAGGGAAAAGGCAGAAAACCACCGTTATATCGGGGAATTCCGTCAGCTAGGCATGGTGGGTGCCCTGGAACTGGTAGAGGACAAGGCTACAAAAAAGGCCTTTGATTGGCGAAAAAGGGTAGGGTACAATATCTATAAAATTGCCCTGGAAAAAGGCGTATTGCTTCGACCCCTGGGCAATGTGATTTATTTCATGCCTCCCTATGTGGTAGAAGAGAGAGACATTGAACTCATGGTCAATACAGCTTTTGCTGCCATCAATCAATATTTCGGCACAGATTGAAGGATGGCTTAAGAATGAATTTTTCCTGGTGGGGCAATCTTTATTTAGAGGTGAGGCTTGTCTATGGATTTGAACAAAATTTATGATTTAATTATTGTGGGCTGCGGGCCTGCCGGTCTTTCAGCAGCCGTGAACGCTAGGATACGGGAAAAGGATTTCCTCCTTTTAGGCGGAGATTTCTGTTCACCAAAACTCCACAAAGCTCCTTGGATCGATAATTATTTGGGCATCTACCATATCACAGGTGAAGAATTGAGACAGAATTATCTTAAGCACCTGAAAGCCTTAGACATAAAGATTCATCACCGCAGAGTGGATACCATCTATCCTGCCGGGGAAACTTTTCAAGTATTAAGCAAAACAGATGTTTTTACTGCCCGGGCTGTCATTTTGGCTACGGGCCTTTCCAGTCCTAAATATTTGCCAGGAGAACAGGAACTCCTGGGTAAAGGAGTAGGTTATTGTGCTACCTGTGATGGGCCATTATATAAGGGGAAAAAGGTCATTATGATCGGTGAAGTGGAGGAGGCTGAAGAAGAAGCCAACTTCTTAGCCGATATTTGTGAAGAGGTTCTCTATATATCCTGTTATGGTGAACCCAAACATCTCAAAGACAAAGTGAAGGTCCTGGAGGGGAAACCCAAAGCCATCCACGGTGAAGATTATTTCAAGGCCTTAGAAACTGACCGGGGGAAATACGAAGCTGATGGACTTTTCATTATCCGTCAAGTCACACCTGTCCAGGAAATCTTGCCGGGTTTGGAATTCGAGGGAAATGTCATTAAAGTAAACCGGGCCATGGCCACCAACATTCCGGGGGTCTACGCCGCCGGCGACTGCACAGGGGCTCCCTACCAGCTAGCGAAAGCGGTGGGGGAAGGCCTGGTAGCCGCCCTCAGTGCCGTCAAGTATATTGATATGGGGAAGAAGTAGTTTGAGTAACACTGGAGATTAAACATCTTTATACATGTTAATATATGTTTCTATTTCTATATTAATTAATCATAAGGGAAAAATATTTGATTCGAATGGGTGTTTCTCCTAATTGAGGTTTTGTGATATACTGATTTTCGTGATTTTTTGGGCTCTGGCGCTACAAAATAAGAAAGGAGTGAGGTAAATTCTGCCTCACTCCTTTCTTCGTAAAAGAAATAAAAATATCCCCTATTTTCCTGTGTTGTCTACAGATGCAAGAGAACCAGCAAAACAAGGGGGAGGTTATGGAGCTCCCAGTGGTGTTTAAGCGGGCCTGTGACTATTGAAGGTACACCCACTACCAGCACTACCACATACACTTATGACACGACAAACGTGTAACTAATGGTAGACGGGGAAGGACGTTGTGTTAACTATAGCTACAACGCCAATGGAAATATCACGCAAATAGCTTGAAATCCTCTTGACTCGGTTAATAAATCTGTTTACTACTCTCTCCTACGACAATAGCAACAACCTAACAGAAATAAATGATGCTAATAATAACAATCAACAGACATCAATAAGTTTTACAAAAAAAGTTTTACAAAAAAATTTTTTTTGTAAAACTTATTGTAATAAAACTCAAATCTTGCTATTATTTTAATTGTAGAAAATAAAATTAGTTTAAATATAAAATGTGGCTCTCGGAACAAATGACAACAAATTAAAGACCCCTTTTTTCTGCAGTTGCAAATCAATTTTCCGTAAGATAACAAAAATGGCCAAGGTATAATGCCTTGAACCATGACACTCTCGATTATCCGAGAGACTAAATAAAAATATTCATATGGGGGTAAATATGAAAAAAATAAGGGAAGAAATGGATTTACTAAAATCTATAATAAAAGGGATTGCTGAACAGTTTGGTGAGCGTTGTGAGGTTGTATTACACGATTATGACAATCCGTATGATAAAACAATTGTTGCGATAGAGAATGGTCATGTTACTGGACGTAAAGTTGGCGATTGTGGCACGAACCTTGGCCTAGAAGTACTTAGAGGTACAGTTAAAAACGGGGATAGATATAATTACTTAACCCAAACTAAAAGTGGAAAGCTACTTCGCTCCTCATCCATTTATATAAAAAATGACGAAGGTAAACCGATCGGTGCAATTTGTATAAATTATGATATTACGGATTTTGTTATGGCAGAAAAGACACTAAAATCAATTACCATCAGTAACCAAAAAGACGAAACTAATGAAGTAATAACAAACGATATAAATGAACTTCTCGATGATTTAATTCAAAAGTCATTACAACATGTAGGTATACCAGTTGCCTTGATGAATAAAGAGGATAAAATAAAGGGATTAAAATTTCTCGACGATAAAGGAGCATTTTTAATAAAGAAATCAGCCGACAGAATATCAAAATATTACGATATTTCTAAGTTCACCCTTTATAATTATTTAGAAGAGGCGAGAAATGGTATAGGCCAGAACATAAAGGAGGAGTTATGAATACCAAAGGAAAAGTTGCGATAGTACATAAGGGAGTAAATAGTACCTATGAAACCATTAAAAAAGCTGTTGATCTACTCGGTGGTATTGGAAGATTTGTTAAACCTGGCCAAAAAGTTATGTTAAAACCTAATTATACTGGTAATCTACTCCCTGAAACAGGCTCTGTTACTTCATTAGCAGTTTTAGAAGGTATAATAGTTATGCTCCAGGAAGTGGGAATTGAAAATATTATTATAGGTGAAGGTTGCGGTACTGTTCACGTTGGTACGTCCAGAATCTTTGAAAATGTCGGTGTGTCCAAGCTTGCCGAACGTTACAATGTAATGCTCAGAGATTTAAATTTAGACAAAATGATAACCGTTAAGGATAAGCGATTTAAAGAATTAAAAGAAGTAAAAGTTGCAGAGACAGTATATAACGTTGATTTAATCATAAACATCCCTATGTT
>CAZWTM010000055.1:0-16882 GCA_964637385.1 uncultured Peptococcaceae bacterium | reverse complement strand
GACAACCGCCACTGACGGTTATCAAGTGGCCGCCAAATAATGTGGGCATCAACAGAATTATATAAATTCCTTAGAAAAAAAAATAAACGGCCGGTATTTTACCGGCTTTTTTTGTTTTGTTAAGTAATTGCTTATACCTGTCCTTATATCCTTATGGAGCAATGGTTAGGGATTTAAGTTCCCGTAAATCATTTAAATCATGGACCTTGACTATTCCTTTGGATAAGGTATAGAGGTTATCTCCGATAAAAAGAATTCTCTCCACATTTTTGTCCATGTTATACCTGTGGTATCCTGCCTTCAAATAATCCTCATTATCCAGGTGGGTGATTTTTCCTCTCAAGGAGAAACCCTTTGTGTTATCCAGGCTGTAAACATAGGCGCCGTGGAAAACAAAGCGACCATATTCGGGGACAAAACTGGGCTGATTGCTCCCATTATCCTTACTTTCCATCACCGTGATGGGGAAACCCAGTAAACTCTTTTCTTTATCAAATAAAAGGGCCCTGTGATTCCGTAAGAGTTCCGAGTCAGTACCCCTGTCACGGCAATTCGCAGGTGCCCTTGATGTTGCGAAAATGGTCTACGGCTACGTATAGATTCTGGGGAGAAACATAGATGTTTTCACCTGATCCCAGGTAGCACGTTTTTTATTTCCAGCTGTTTCAGGGGCACGATGCAAGAACGTTTAGCTCCCCGTCAATAATGACTGTGCAGGCACCGCAATGCCCCGTACTGCAGCCGTTTTTCGTGCCCTTTAAACAAGCTAATCATCTCAGTACTTGAGAAGAGTTGCCCTTTCTTTTACCTCTGCCCTGACGGGCCTTCCGTTAAGTAAAAAACTCACATGCTGTTGACTCATTTTTTCTACACTTCCGCTTTTGGTTAAAGAAATGATAAAGGGAACCCTGTACTACAAAGTTCCCTACTGACCTGGTTTTAGGAAGAAAATATTCTAATCGCCTGGTCAATGATCTCCGCCGCGGAACGGGGGCTCACCGACCTGGGTAAAAAGAGCACTTCCCGGTTCACCTTAAATTTTTTTACCGTCGCCTCCAACTCCTCAGGGACAAGGAACACATCAACAGGCATTTTATCCATGTCGCCGAAAGTACCTGTAATATACCTGTTATAGGAGGGAGCGGAACGAATGATTTCACTGCAAAAATAGTTGGCACATATCTGGTGATTGGCCACCACACCCAGCACTTTTTTTCCGTCAATCTGGCGTAAAGCCCTGATGACAGAGGGCAAAAGGGTCAATTCTGTTCCAATAATCACCTTGTCCTGCTGCCTGAAGCGACGGGTTAAACTATCGTAGTTTTCGCCATAGGCCAGGCAGACAAACAGGGGACCGTCGTCATCGGTAATTTCCTGGGGCAACATCTTTTCAACGTGGGCTATCCCTTTGAGGATGCCGCCCATCCTGCGCTGCAGCATCTCCAGGGTATCAGAACAGAAACCAACAACAATAACCTCATTATTCAAAAAGATTCTCCTTTGGGAAGTCTAAAACAGGTTCCCAACTTACCTGTTTTTAATTTTTTTAAATTTTTATTATATCACAACCACACAACTCTTTTCTATACAGGTCTGTACTAAAGTACCGTTAGCCACTTTATGTTAAAAATAATTATTACAAGCCTTCCATCCTGTAACCGCCGCATAATACTCCTACCACTTGCCCTGTCTTATTTTTGATGGGTATGGCTATAGTCACAATAGGATTACCTGTTAGGGCTGACAGATAAATCTTGGAATAATATACTTCTCCTTTTATAGCCTGAATAAACCAAGGGCGGAAAGAAAAATCTGTGACTTTGGAGTTTTGATTAGTGGTATATACTACTTTCCCATTATTATCCACAGTAATTAATGCCTCAAAATGCCTGCTGTCCTGAAAAGCCCTGTCCAATATTTCTTCATGTTCATGAACATTATGTTCCGCTAAAGGAGGCTTCGAAGCTAACTCTTCTAAAAATTTTACCGCTTTTTGAATTTCCCCCAGTTTCTCCGGGGGTATTTCTTTAACACCACCCATACTGCCTACCATCCCATAAAGTTTATTGGCAATCTGTTCAAGAGTATCAATATTACTACGGTATTCTTCCAAAGTTGCAGCCTGCTCTTGGGCACTGGCAGCAATTTCCTGGATTGCAGCCGCTGAATCTGTGACAACATTGGAAAAATTTTGCATAATTCCTGTAATACTGGATAAATCCCTTTGTTGTTTTTTTGCGTATTGTTCTACCATATCTACGGCCTTATAGGTATGTTCTACAAGCCCATATCCCTTATTTACCAGGCCTTGAACCTCCAAGGATTGTTCTACTTCCTGGTTTACAATGCCTGCCAAACGCTGCTGCCTCTCAATCATAAGTCTAATGGTGTTTTGCAGGTCTGTAGCAATTTTTTTCACTTCTTCCGCCGCATTACGGGAGTTCTCTGCCAGTTTTCGAACTTCATCCGCCACAACGGCAAAACCTCTCCCGTGTTCTCCAGCTCTGGCCGCTTCGATAGCGGCATTTAACGCAAGAAGGTTTGTTTGTTCTGCTACATCCTGTGATATGCTCACAATATTAACGATGTTATGGGCCTTATCCGCTAAATCGCGGCCAATGTCCGCCGAGGCCTGGCTTTCATGAATAAGATTTTTGCCACCCTCCACCAATCCCTCAAAGCTGTTATAGATCTTTTCTAAGATATCTCTTAACTGGGCCACGTTGGTTTTACCGGCAGTAGCCTGTCCACCGGTCTCATTGGCTAAATCACTGACCTCCTTAATCTTATCTGTCATCTCATTAACCTGAACAGTTTGTTCCTGGGCCTGTGTTGCCAGCACCGAAATCGTCCGGGCTATCTCTTTACCTGCTAAATCAGTCTCATGAGCTCCTTTGGCAATCCCTTGTACCATTAAAGCCAATTGTTCTGCGGAGGATAGGACCGTAGCCAAAGAAGAACGAAAACTCTCCCCAACTTTCTCTATAGAAATGGTAAGCTTCTTCAGAGTTGGCGGGAGCAATCTATGACTTTTCCGCCCGGTATTAATTTTGCCCCTCTGCCAATTGGCCAGATTGCCTTCCATTTCGTGAATAGGTTTTTCAATTTTATTAACTAAGAGATAGCTCAATAAAATACCTATGAATATTTGCACTATGACCATTAAAACGTTATAACCCACAAAATAAAAAAGAAGAATGGCCTGACAAAGCAAAACCATCCAGATAAGATATAACATTTCGGACCCTCCTAAGCGACACTTTTCTTACTTTACATATCTGGCTTCCAGCTCCCTTATCTCTGAAAGACCAATTAGCTGATTAAATTCAGTAAAAGTCACCATTTCATCCAGCATTCCAGAGGTAGTCCCTGACTGCATGAGGGTCTCCATCAGTTTTGTTACCGCCCGTGCAGTTAAATAAGTGGAGGCAGTGGGGAAGATTACTAAATTGTAACCTATTTGCTCCAGTTCAGAGACAGACAATAAGGGTGTACGCCCCCCTTCAACCATATTGGCCAGGACGGGTACTTTAAAAGAAGACGTTATTTTCTTCATTTCTTCAATATTCTCCGGCGATTCTACAAATAAGAGGTCGGCACCGGCTTCTTCATAGGCCTTGGCTCTTTCTAAAGCTTCCTCAATACCGTGGACAGTCCTGGCATCTGTACGGGCAATAATAACCAGATCAGGATCACGACGGGCATCTACTGCGGCCTTAATCTTTCCCACCATTTCCTCTTTTGCAACCACCTGCCGCCCCGTCATATGCCCACATTTTTTGGGGGCTACCTGATCCTCTAACTGGATAGCAGCAACACCTACTTTTTCATACTGACGTACAGTACGCATAACATTGACAGCATTGCCAAAGCCCGTGTCTGCATCAGCGATAACCGGAATATCTACAGCATCTACCATATTGCTGGCCCGTTCCACCATTTCACTCATGGTGAGAAGCCCTACATCAGGCTTACCAAGGTGGCTGGCGGCTTGCCCATAACCCGTCATATAGACTGCGGGAAATCCTACTTTTTCTATGATTTTTGCAGTCAAGGCATCATGGGCACCTGGAGCCACGACAATTTTGCCGGAAGCCAGCAATTGCCTTAAAACTGTTGTTTTTTTCATCAATACCTATCCCCTTTACTCTCAAGCTTATAGTATTCTTTGGCGAATCTAAGGGCTGCATCCCCATAATCCTGGGACAATACACCTATCGCATACAAAAGGTACTGTTCATCAATTATGAAATGAGGGTTTGTGGGGAGTAAGGAAATGCCGGGATTCTTAAAGGCTTGTTCTAAAATATATTTTTGTACTTCCGTGGGGGAGTGGGTAAAGATACCGCCTACGGCAATAACATATTTTACTCGTCGTAAATCCCTGCCAATGGGAGTACCAGGAACAATTCCCATGACAGGATTGGACTCCTGGGAAATATAACCGGCATGTCTTTTCAAAGCTACTTCTATGGCAGCGATGGCCAGGGCTATGTCAAAATCTTTCTCCAAAGGGGAATTGCTGATATGTTCAGGATTTTTCTCTAAAAACTGGGTATATTTAATTAATGCTTCTTCCAGTTCTTCTCCTTTACGTCCCACTTTGGCCAAAACACCCAACGGTCCTACAGTTTCTACAATACCGGTGGCACTAACCCTCAAGCCCAGGTTCCCTTCCACCGTACGGTAAGAAGGCTGTTTTTCGTTGTTTACCACAAGTCCTTTTTCTTCGATACTCAGGTTTTCCAATTCCGGCAAGACAGAATGAATATCCGTAGTAGCGCCGCCTATATCTATAACCAGGATATCTCCTGCTCCTTCTTCCTGGTAGGTACCCTTGGCCAGTAATTCAGCTCCCAATAATACGGCACCCGGTGTAGGCGTCACTTTGCTATTGGAAACTATATCCAAAAGTTTATTCAAACCCTTAGCCCGGGTGATTTGTTTAATAAACTGTTCATGAATCGCTTCCCGTGCGGGCTTTACTTTTAATTCATGAATAGTAGGCATAACATTGGGTACACGTATACTAATGATGCCACCCTTTTCTAAAATCTCCGCTGCCTTACCCTGAGCATCCTTATTCCCGGCCAAGATAACTACTGCTTTAACCCCTGATTTGACGATAAGTGAGGCATTTTCTAAAAGAGATTCTTGATCCCCGCCGTCAGTACCGCCTGCTAATAGAATGATATCGGGTTTAATTTCTTTAAGGACTTGAACCCGGTATTCCGGAGGATCTTCATAGGAGATTATTTCCAGGACCCGGGCCCCGGCACTCATGGCCACTTCTTTGGCGGCTTTGGCCGTCACCCTGGGCATATAGCCCAGGGCAACCATCCGCAATCCACCGGCGGCACTGCTGGTGGAAAGGATGGTGGGATGGGGAGAAATTTTGATATCCTTTTTCATTAATGCTTCTTTAGCCTTAATTAAGCCTGCTTCAATATCATACACCGTGGTAGGAGACTGGCTCCTCCCCATAAAATGCAGGGAACCACGGGAAAAAGAAAAAGCTGATAATTTAGTAAAGGTACTGCCTACATCATAGACAAGTAAATTAGCCTCCATGTTGAGTTCACTCCCTGGCCAGTTTGGCCTTTTCTACAAAAACATAACCTTCCATGATTCTCCTGGCTGTTCTGGCAAAGGCGCAGCGGGTAACCTTTCCCTCGGCCACAGCGGCCTCTACCTCGATAATCCCCGCAGGATGCCCAATCCTCACCGTCGTAATGATATCGATATGGGGGATGGCTTCATGCACCAAAGTGCCGGGAATTTTAGCCGCAGCACCTGTACAGGCCGTTCCCGTACCGGGATAGGTTTTATGCAATACTTGCATAAACATCATTCTTGATAAGAAATCGACCTGATTTTTCTCAATAACCCGCCCCGTTGTAAAGTCCGTATAGTTATCGGCAGGGGCAACAAAAGCAATCATGGGAAAAGCCGGACTCTTCTCCGTAGCAGTTTTAACATCAGGAGCCATACCAATCATCACTGTGGTAATGGTGCGAATCTCCTCCAACAAAGCCAGAATTCTGCTGTTACCGTTTACTTCCTGGGGAGTCTCCGTACCCTTCATGCCGATATCCTTAGCCCGGACAAACACACAGGGATTGGAGACATCCACAATGGAAACTTCCAAAGGACCTATGCTGGTCATGATGGTATCTCTGGGGTTCCCTGTAGGCAGCAGTTTACCCGTAACTGAGCCAGCGGTATCGGCAAAATCCATGAGAATTTTTGCCCCCGTCCCGGGTACACCATCGATTTTACAATCTCCCGTCACCTTGGCACGGCCATTCACCACCGGCACTTCGGCGATTAAGATTTTACCCGTATTGGTATTATGAATTCTTACCTTCGTCACAGGCTCTTCTGCCTTAACATACCCCTCGTCAATGGCATAAGGGCCTACTGCGGAAGAGATGTTACCGCAGTTACCGGAATAGTCGATATAGGGGCTATTGATACTGACTTGTCCGAAAGTATAGTCCACATCTGCCTCAGGATGAGAGGAAGGACCGATAATGGCCAGTTTACTGGTTAAAGGGTCTGCCCCTCCCAGCCCGTCAATTTGCCTGACATCAGGGCTGCCAAAAATAGCCAGGATCGTCTTATCACGCAAAACTGGATCCTGGGGTAGATGATTGGCCTTTAAGAATATGGCTTTACTGGTGCCCCCCCGCATGATGGTACAGGGAATTCTTTTCATTTCGCCCATTAGAGACACATCCTTTCCAACTGCTTTTCTACCCATTCCACGCACTTAGCCGGGTCACTGCCGGGACCGAAGAAGCCATCTATACCTAAGAAATCCAAACCTTCTTTGAGAATTTTTTCTTCATAGTAGGCATGCTCTTCCTCTTTTTCCGCAATCCTTCCTCCCGCTATAACGACCATTTTATCCCGCAACCCCAGTTCCCTTAGTCTCTTGTCTAAGCGGGGGAACAATTCAATGCCAAGACCCAACAAATTGCTAACACCCACAATATGCGCCTTTGCTTCTGCCGCCACCTCGGCCACAGTTTCCGGCAAGTTCATGCCCCGCAGGTATATAACCTCGAAGCCTGCTTTCTCAAAGGCCTCACGTATCATGTTAATCCCCATCACATGGGCATCGGCCCCTACCGTTGCCAACACCATTTTATGTTGACGGGTAGGTTTTATCACTTCAGGTACCTGCACAGGTTCCATAGTGACAGCAACCCGTTTTTCATCCACATAGAGAGGAGTAAAGCCGGGTACATAGCGTCTGATTCCATCCTTATCCCGGTGGGTCTTCACATGTCGCTTCAGATCCCAGCCTGCGGCCCGGGGACAATCTAAAATTCCTGCTTTCCCTGCATGGACTATTTTCTCAATTAACTCATCTTTCTCAAATTTACGCCAGAAGCTTTCGTTAATCTCAACAGGGTCCAGGGTCCGTTTCAGACCAAAAACACTTTCCAAGACAGCCATGGCCTCCGAGAGAATTTCATTTTTCCTTTTCTCAATAAAAGGATCCTGAATATTGATAGCTGCAGTATTTTCGAAAACATTCTGGGTAGCCCAAATGGCTTTGGCCATAGACGAACCCGTAGGAATCCCCACAGATTCAGCTGCCTTAGGCCTGTAGAAATGGGCCCCGCCCAGTTTGGCACTAATGGCCATACGGGCAAAATGAGCTGCTTCAGCAATGAGATCTCCCGGGGGATTCTGGAATGTTTCCGGTACTACAATAAGGGAACTGCTCCACATGGTTTCCTTAAAAGCACGCATCACGGCCAGATCCGCCAGCAGATTAATACCGGCCACATTCATCTGCAGGGCACTTAATTCCCTGGGTAACCCCGCTAAAACACCCAACCCTTCTGCCAGGAGACACATGGCCAGGGCCATACCGTCGGTACCGCCAATATTGTTAAGATGCTTATGGGATTCGATTTGTACAAAAATATTATTTTCTGCACATATTTCTAAAGCCTTAAATCCATTTACTACTTTTGTCTTATAATCATGAATACCCCTGCCGCCGAAGTGTACATGGATAACGGGGCCGATATCCGTTCCGTCAAATCCCGCAATAAAGGCATTAAGAATGGATAAATGAGGGGTATCGCCCGTGGCGTTAATACGCATGGGATGGACTGCCCCACCGCCCAGTTCTACCAACTTTCTTTCTCCATATGGCGTAATACCCCCTTTTCCCCTTGACTGTTCAATCAGTTCTCTCCCGTTTAAAGGGTCAATATGACGGGTAGCCTCGGAATGAACAAAGTGAAACAAAGTAATCCCCAACTGTTCCGCCATCTTGTACATTTCCAGAGATTCTTTATAAGTCTCTTCGGCTGTATTTCTGCCCAGGATGGGGTTTTGGACGGGTATTCCCGTTTCTGCGGCCTTCTGTGCCAATTCATATATTCTGTAGCCGCTCCTTACCACACCGCAGACTTCGCGGGGATATGGTTTAGGGAGGCCGCTAATGGAACCGTCTTTCCCCACCGTAGGCATGGATACACCAAATGCTTCTTCGTATGCTCTTACGCGTTCTCCATCTTCGATGATGATTTGCATAGTTCTTTCTTGCATCTTTTTTACCTCCTTGTAACCCCAAGTTCAAATTTAACACGGTTGATGAGCCCTCCGGCTCTTAAAGTGGAAAGGGTATTTTCCGAAAGGGGGGTGCCCTGAATAATCCTGTCTTTTATTTCAACTGTACCCAACTTCAAATTTACGGTAATAAAATCCCCTGTTTGTACCATATCCCTTATATCTGCAATCAGCACGGGCAAACCGATATTAATGGCATTCCGTCTAAAAATTCGGGCAAAGGACTCTGCCACCACCAGGCTGACTCCTGCCCCCTTTAAGGCTACGGGAGCCTGCTCCCTGCTGGACCCGCACCCAAAATTTTTCCCTGCTACAATAATGTCCCCCTGTTGCACCAATTTGGGGAAGTCTGGCAAACTGCTTCCTGCCATGGCAAAATTGGCCAGTTTGTCAAAGGCTTCGGCCATGGCATATCCCGGTAAGATTTGATCCGTATCCACATTATCGTCAAAAACCCAGACCCGTCCCTTAATCATCTCCATGACGTTAATTCACCTCCACGGGAACAAGAGTACCAGGCACCGTCAATTTTCCTTGCACTGCCGTTTCTGCTGCAGTAGCGGGAGACGCCAAATAGATTTGCGCGTTACGGTCTCCCATCCTACCGGGGAAATTTCGGTTCGTGGTGGAAACTACCACATCGCATTCTGTGACCAGTCCCTGGTGAGCACCAAAACAGGGACCACAACCGGGATTGGTAACAACGGCCCCCGCATCCCGTAAAATCTTGCACCATCCCCGGCTTTCCATAGCCTCCAGAACTTCTTTAGAGGCGGGAATTATCAGCATATTAACATCAGGGTGGACAGGGAAAAGCTTTAGGACATTAACCACTTTTTCGATGTCGTTTAAACGGCCGTTGGTACAGCTTCCCACTACCACCTGGCTAACGGGTAAACCGGCAAGCTCCGCAACAGGTTTGACATTGGCCGGTGAAGACGGACAAGCTGCTACAGGCACCAACTCGCCTAACTCCACAAAAAACGTGTCCGCAACGCCCCGGGCTTTTTCTTCCGTACCAAAACATGTAATCATGGCTCCCATTTCGATACCCATATTACAAACTGTCATACGTTCTTCTTTGCTCAAAGCTTTAATACCCGGTCCGGTAAATAAGGCAGCCCTGTCCGTCAACCCATCAGTGCCGAATTTTTTAATGAGGGTTAACACCAGATCTTTACCTGAGACATGAGGGCTAAAACTCCCGGTCAAATAGATTTCCACGACTTCCGGAACCTCAAGGTCAATGGTCCCTGTAGCCATGGCCGCCGCCAGCTCGGTAGAACCTACACCAATACCGATAACCCCATAACCCCCTGCCGTACAGGTATGGGAGTCTGCCCCAATCAACAGGGAACCTGGCTTTAGGGCATGTTTTTCCGCAAGAACCTGGTGAATCACACCCTGGCCTTTATCATAAAGAATGCACCCGTATTTTCTGGAAAAATCCCGCAGGATCCAGTGCATCTTCCTGGCCTGGGCAGTGGCGGCAGGATAGATATGATCGATAACCATAATCACTTTTTGTGGGTCAAAAAGCCGCTCCACCCCTATTTGTTCAAACTGCTGGATGGCCATGGGGCCCGTAACGTCGTGGCCTACAACCAAATCAACACGGCAGCGTATGTCCTGACCCGCACTTACCCTTTCAAGTCCCGCGGCTTTTGCAAGATATGTTTCGATAAGATTCATGGCCTCACCCCTATTCCACAAGGTCTATGCCCAATTCTTTTGCTTTAGTGATGGCCTCCTCCAAACTGGGTAAGGCCTTCAGCAGGACCAGTCTTCCTCCACCACGGTTAAGGGTTTCAACCATAGCATTTCTCTCCGTGGCCTCTATAGAGATACGCTGCAATTGGGGCTCTTCCACCTGGATAATTTCAACTTCTACCCCCTGTTTTGCCACTTTATCCATAATTTCTCTGTAAAGCTTGCTGTTGTCGGTACCTGCCCCAAAAACAGCTGCCATTAAAATTCCGGGAACATTAATGCCCCGCCGCGCAAAAAGCTCCGGATAAAGCTCGATTTTAACCTTTTTGACTTCTCCTCTAGCCAGAAAATGGGCAATACGGGCGGCATTAGTAGGTGAACCTACAGCCTGGCTGCTGCCGCCTACTACCGCCTCACCAAAAGGCTTCACAATAGAATTGGCTTTCCGGGCTAAGGTGCGGGCTTCTTTAAGGGCCTGGCTGATGGTCTGATCAATACGTTCCTGTTCCTGGGCCTTAATTTGGGGACTGACATAACTTTCCACAGCCAGGTTTGTTTTAAAAAACGGTTCCATATACTGTATAACCACGGGAACAATGGTTTTAGCCGAAACAGGATGTACAGCAGCAGCCATAGCTACCATGACATCCACCGGAACGGTAACAGGTATAGAGGTATGAATGGCCAGTTGCGAGGCAAGTTTACCTATCATCACTCCCCCTCCGATGTGGGTGGAACAGAGTCCGGCCACCATTACCCTGGGTGTACAGGGGTTAGCAATGGTAGGGGATAAGGCCAGGACAATGGCTTTGGCCATTTGCTCCGGCGTTCCCCCTGAGAGTTCAGTAAAGGCAGCCGCAGATGCCGCTGCACCAGCCCCGAAACCCTCCATATTGCATCCCGTAGTGGTTTTGCCCACACGAAAGATGGTGCCAATCTTTAACATGACGGCCGCTACCCTGGCGATGGTCGCCTCATCCTGAATTTCATCAAGCATAGCCCGCATAAAGCCCGTGTAGGTACAGGAATCACCGGTCCCGGCGCAGGGCGCAAGGCCCACAGAATGATTACCAACCTGAGCAGCCAGTGTGTATACCAGGACCTTGTTGAGAAAAGATTCCTCCACTAGACGGGGCGCATCTTTTCCGCTCAATTCTCGGCCAACCGTGCCCATAAGAAAACTGGAACCTGATGTAGTACCAATATCCACGGCATAAAGGTTATGGGAAAAGCTTGCAGTTACAGCAGATAAAACTTCAGATTTGCTCATCTTGTTTACTGCCATAGCCTCGGCGATAACCACATCACTAACCTTTACCCCGGCAGTTTTGGCCACCTCAATACAATCACCAATGGTTAATTCACCTACATGGAGGCCTTTATCAGCGCAAACATTCAGAATATTGTCCAAAATTGTCCCTCCGATTTCTATTCTCTAACTTGGACTCCAGCCATTTCTTCCCAGATTTTTATTACGGCAGAAATGTCTTCACGTCCTAAACCTTTAGCTCTGGCCATCTCAAATACCTGCTGGGCCATGGTCGTCACAGGCAGGGGTATTCCCAGGCTTTTGGCTGTTTCCACAGCTAATTCCATGTCTTTGTACTGAAGATCTACCGCAAAGCCAGGCACAAAATTGCCTTTGAGAATAAAATTAGGCACTTTAGCTTCCAGGGCATAACTCCGGCCTGAACTAACTTTGATAATCTCATACATGGTTTGCGGGTCCAATCCCGCTTTAGCACCAAGGACCAGGGCCTCAGCCAATGCTGCCATGTTAGCTCCTAACAGAAGATTGTTCACCAGTTTGACTGCATCACCGGCGCCCACATCCCCCACATGGTAAATCTTTTGACCTAGTACTTTTAAGATAGGTTCTACTGCCCGTACCGTCTCCCTGTCACCCCCCACCATAATGGTCAGAGCCCCGGCTGAAGCACCGGCTACACCTCCGCTCACAGGTGCGTCAACATATCTTATCCCTTTGGCCTGGACCGCATTGGCCATCTTCCGGGTACTCTGGGGAGCTACACTGCTCATATCGATAATAATCTGCCCGGCGCGCCCGCCCTGGAGAAAACCATTAGCACCAAGTATCACTTCTTCCACAATCTTGGCATTGGGCAACATGGTGATCACTACATCCACCAACCCGGCCAATTCCTGCGGCGAAGAACAGGGTTTAGCCCCTGCCTTTACCAGTTCGGCCACAGCCTCCTGATTTACATCATTGACCCAGAGATCATAGGAAGCTTTTAGTAGGTTGAGGGCCATGGGCTTTCCCATAGCACCCAGACCAATAAAACCTAGCTGCATTAAAATTCACCTCTCTGACGGAGGTGCCGGAGAACCAGCACCTCCCCTCTTTATCTAGCGTAATCCGTCTTCACCTTTAATCTCGTGCTTTTGCAGTCCGCCAATCCTGGGATGAGGTCTTCCTCCCGAGGTTATAACCACGGCAACAACGATCTCATCAGCTTTCGGTGCATCATGGAGTCTTACTTCCATGGCATCATAATGGGTTCTCACAAAAGCTGCATCTTTGTAGTGTAAAGGTACATCCAGGGGGGTACCGGGTCCACCCAGTTTCTTGGCCGAAGGGATAATAGCCTTACCCGTACCTACAGCTTCCCGCATGGGCTTACCCAGCTTAGGATGGAGAATAGCCGCTCCGTGCTCTAATTCCCCATCAAGGCCAATGATGGCTCCTTTGCCGTAGTTTTCTGCTTCTTCCTTAGCGATTCCCATGGCCTGCACCGCTTTTTCCGCCAGAAAACCACCCAGGTATTCCCCTACATCCATAAGATAGCTCAAATCTTCCACATATTTTCCGGCATATGGATTTTTAATGACAGCCAAAGCGGCACACTTTTTAAAAGGTTTTTCGACAGCTTTTTGGCCGTCGGCATGTATTTCTTCAACCACAGTAACGATTTTACGAAATTGCAGATCCATAAAGTTTCCTCCTCTGATTATTCTTTATTCAAGAAAAAATTTTTCGGGTAGATCATGACCTGACCCTGTAAATGAGCTACAGCAGCATAAATATTTCCTTTGTAAAATTGCTCTTTGGCCTGTTCCTCAACTTGCTGCAGACTTCTTTTAATTTCTTCCGGACCTAAAGAATCTACTCCTACAGT
This sequence comes from uncultured Peptococcaceae bacterium, assembly GCA_964637385.1. Taxonomy (GTDB): domain Bacteria; phylum Bacillota; class Peptococcia; order DRI-13; family DRI-13; genus Thermanaerosceptrum. The sequence goes on along the minus strand of CAZWTM010000055.1, from coordinate 3,437 downwards.
AACCAAAAGCAAAGGAATGTCCGTATTAGGGTCCAGGGTCTTAGCCAGAACCCGTTTCACTTTTGGCGAAGGGATAAAACTGGCGTTGGCCAGCAAGGTGGCGCAGGCATCTGCCAAAGAACAAGTTTTTGCCAAGACAGTTACTGACTCCACTATTCCCTGGGTAAAACTGCGCCCTCCTAACCCGCTTGTGGCGATGCCGCCTACTCCATCACTTTGTATTAGTCTAAATGTATGGCTGTATTGACTGGCCCCCAGATAGGGAACAATACCTACCCTTGTTTCTTCACCCTGGCGAAGTCGTACAGCAATATCCCCCCCATTGTTTACCACTACTTTGGTAGCCCCCTGCTCTACCAGCCAGTCGGCAGTCAGGTCCGCAATAACACCGGCCACAGCAGCCATGGGCGTTAGACCCTCATCCCCCGTTTTCCTTACCGCCTGCCACATCAGCTGCGCCGGTCCCGTTAACGTATGTTCAGGACATAAAGGCCAGGCTTTCTTTAGACAGGTTAAATGAACACTTATCTCTTTCAAATATCTAGCTGCTTCCTCACATCCCTTGTAGCATAATTCTGTGAGGGGATAGCCCTGCTGCCAGGCAGCAATTACCATTGAAATGGGGCCATATTCCAGATAGACTTTCCCCGGGGATAATTCCCGCATATTACTTACTTTCATTATCAAGCCCCAATCTTTTTTTCAGTTCCTTTAAGGTAACAACCCGGTCGACGTGGCCTCCTAAAGCTCGATAATCATCTAATTTCATGGTATACTCCACGGGAGCCACCGTGGCAGGAGTGGGTACCCAGGTAAAGGCTTTAGGTACAACTTTTTCTACATCAACCATAAAGTTAATGCCACCGCCGGGCAGTACATAAGCCGGTGCCCCACCAATGGTTAGTGTGGCCTTTCCTTGATGGATGGCTTTCGTCAGAGCTAGAGGCTGATTGACAACGCCAGCCCGGGCGCTCCCTCCGGCCCCTCCAACGTAAATAACGGAAACCCTGGCTTCTTCACAATTGGCAGCGATATAATACACCAAGGCCTTTACCTCAGGGGTTAGAGGTATTTCCCTCAACTCTCCATTCTCTAGAATTTCGAAAAGGGCTGCTTTCTGCCCCGTAGTTTCTGTAACCAGCACTTTCATACCTGCTTTGGCTACAGACATATCAACGGCTTTGATGGCATCACGGGGATTTTCAATATGGGTTCCTCCCCAGCCGGTACCATGTTCACCAAAATAACGACCCCGGGTACTTTTACGGGCATTGGGAATAACCCCACTCCAGGTCATGCCCACTTCCGCTCCTGCTAAATGCTCGGAAAATAAACCGATGACATGATGGTCTAAAATGATGGCCTCATCCACCACATCTTTCATTTGCCTGGCGAAAAGACCAATGGTGGCGCTGCCGCATCCCACACGCATTTTCGTATCTTCTATTCCATTGATCACCGGAGGCTTGCCCAACTGCAGTTCTAATTTGGCTCCCTTTTCTACGGTTAAGTTAACTTTTTCCCCGTTGGCCAAATCCACAATGGTTTTGGCCACAATAAACCCGTCGGTTCCTGTAAGAAGATTGGCTCCGCCGATGGAGAGCATTTTGGAACCGTATTCCTCTGTATCCACCATCCCTACTACCCGACCCTCGCGGCGTATTTTGGCACCTTCTTCACCTATAAAATAGTTGGTGTCAATCTTCACTTTAACACCGCTGTAACTCAGAGGCGCTTCCGTAACCACCGTAACTACTTCTACATCATCAACGGTATCCTGGACAATATAAGGTGCCGGGCGGCAGCATGGATAGGCCGTTCCCGAACCTACCGCTGTAATCAGGGGGGTTGAGATAGATTTTTCCGGTACTTGTTTATAGAAGTTTGTTGTTTCCAGGGCACGATTTCTTCTCAGCACACCGGCTTCATTGACGTAACGCTGACACGCCCCCGTATAACCCTCGCCAATCTCACATTGGACAGGGCATGAACTGCATTTAACAATCCCTGGTGACAAACTCTCACTCCGTTTAACAGCCTGGAATTTACAGACGCGAATACAAATACCACACTGCACACAGTTCTCATTGACCCGGGCTTTTCTTCCTTCTAGCTTAATAGCCCCTACAGGGCAGTCCCTGGTACACAGACCACAACCTGTGCACAGATCAAGGTCAACTCTAACCACTCTGTTCACTCCTTAGACGAGTTTTGGATTCCGCGCTGCCGGAGGTGTATTGCGGCTTTTGTTTACTTTGATTTCTCCATCAATGATGACCATGGCCACACCCGGCAGGTCCCCTGCTTCTATAGCCGTCAGGGCATCCCCACCGACAGAGCCCAGGGGAGCATCCATAATGACCAGGTCTGCCTCTTTTCCCTCTGCAATGACACCTGTATTTAAACCATAAGTCCGGGCCGTATTCCCTGTAGCCATGGCCAGGGCCTGGGCCCCACTTACTTCACAGAGACTGGCAATATGGCAAACTGTCCGTAAGATTCCTAAAGGAATAATCCCTGTGCCCGAAGGTGAATCATTGCCCAGAATAATCCTTTCCAGTTGTCCCTTACTTTTCAAACGCTGCACAACATAATTGGCAACTTTGGGATTACCGCACTGAACAATTTCCAACACAAAATCAGTCTGGTCAATAAGTTTATCCACTTCCACCGGGGAGATGGCAGTGGGACCGCCGTTTATATGAGATACTACGGTAGGACTGGTCTTAATGACATCTTCCGCAGTCACCGTAGAACTCCCCGGAATGGAGGTACCACCGCAATGCATCTGTACTTTAAAACCGTGCTTTTTAGCCCAGGCGACCATAGGAGCCGCATCTTCCGGTTTCTTGATACCCCCAAGACCTACTTCCCCCACTAACCAAACACCTTCTTGCGCCAGCTCGGCAAAGTCCTTCTCGGTTAAACCGGGCTCCAGAATCACGGCTCCGCCATGAACTTTTACACCCGAAGGCCGTTGATTGTAAAAACTCTTGGAGGCTAAGACAGCCAAAGCTTTTACCCCTGCCGGATCTTTCGGTCTGCCTGGTGTATGGGCTTCACCGGCAGAAATCATGGTAGTAACCCCGCCATGGAGAGAACTGTCAATAAAATCAACAGTCTTCTGTCTCGGTGTATAGTCCCCCAGGACGGGATGTACGTGAGAGTCAATTAAACCGGGCGTAACAGTAGTACCATTAGCATCAATGACCTTTATACCTGGATATTTTTCTATCAAATCTTCCTGACCTATGGCCGCAATCTTTTTATCCTTGATGACAACAGTATTACCGTTAAGAACAGGTTTCTCTATGATACCGCTTACGATTACGCCAATGTTAGTAATTATTAGAGAACTCATTATTCCCTCTCCCTTATGAAGATTCTTAGTGTTAATCAATTTAAACCAAAATATATTCTAAAGTCTTATATATCAA
>CAZWTM010000054.1:0-17188 GCA_964637385.1 uncultured Peptococcaceae bacterium | reverse complement strand
GTTTAAATGAAGCTACCTTCATTATTGCCGTGAAAAATAGCAAATATACCGTTTAAAACAGCGGGGAGATGGATACTAAGTACACCTTCATAAAAATTTAACAGAAAAACTTTTCGACACCCTTTCGACAATGGCAAAAAAAAAGTGCCCTTGGGCAGCTAAACTGTGAGATCAATATTAATTTCCATACAAATTTCATCACAGTTGGGAAACTTGGGACAGTTGATGCACTCCTTCCATACTTTCTGGGGCATGCTTTCTTTATTGACAATGACAAAACCGCATTTAGCAAAAAAATCATGCTGGTAGGTTAATGCGAACACTTTAGGGATGCCTAATTCTTTAGCTTCCTGGAGAAAATATTCTACCATCTTCTTACCAATACCCTGTTTCGTAAATCCCGGCGCTACAGCCAGCGCCCGGATTTCTGCCAGGTCGCCCCAGACAATATGGAGAGCTCCCGTACCTACAATTTGTTCATCCTTTTCAACCACCACAAAATCCCGGATATGTTCATACAGAGTGTTGCGGGAACGGGGTAACATCAGACCAGATTCTGCATATTTATTCACTAAATTCAACATTTCTTCCACATCGCTAAGCTTCGCCTTACGAAGATTCATTTTTGCCACCTCTTCTTCATGTTATACATCATCATAGCAGATTCATGTATACATTACAATATATTATTATGTATATTTATGCAATATCTATGTTTTAAGATAGCATAACATAAAGAGAGGGTTATGCCTGAACGTTTCCTATCGGACAAGACTCCAACAGACTTTATTCCATACGCTGTATTTCTTTGCGCAAGCGTTTGATGATTCGCTTTTCTAACCGCGAAATATAGGACTGGGATATCCCCAGCATATCTGCCACTTCTTTTTGGGTCTTTTCCACGCCGTCACGCAGCCCAAAACGTAAATCCATGATTTTTCTTTCCCGGTTGGAGAGCTTATTCATAGCCAAACTTAATAATCTTTTGTCCACCTCTTCCTCTAGAGCTTTATAGATAATATCATTCTCTGTTCCCATGACATCTGATAACAGCAATTCATTGCCATCCCAGTCAATGTTTAGAGGTTCATCAAAAGAAACCTCCGTCCGGGTTTTATTGTTGCGCCTGAGGTGCATGAGGATTTCATTTTCTATACACCGGGAAGCATAGGTGGCCAGCTTAATCTTTTTCACCGGATCAAAAGTGTTCACAGCTTTAATGAGGCCGATGGTACCTATGGAAACCAGGTCCTCAATCCCTACCCCCGTATTTTCAAATTTTCTGGCGATATACACCACCAGGCGAAGATTTCGTTCAATCAGCGTGCTTTTTACACTCTGTTCACCTTTTTCCAGGCGCTCCAAAAGGTAGTTTTCTTCATCAATACTTAAAGGCGGCGGCAGGGCTTCACTGCTGCCCACATATAAGACATCTTCGCTCACGCCTAGAAGCTGAAGTAAGCGAACAACAAAAAGCTTTATCCCCAGTTGAAAATTCATATGCAAACTTTTTCCTGGTACGAACATATCATTCCACCCTTCCTAAACAATCCTATTCTATTAGTTCAGGGTGTAGTAAAGCTTGATATCTTCCCTGATTGCTAAGTTTTTTATTCACAAGACCAACAATAACATCCCCAGATTTATACACTTTACCGTGATGCCGGATTTCCACAGTATCGGGACGAAATCCCAGCATCAAACCATGGGACCTGCCTACGGAGTTGAAAGGAATGATGCGCAGGCGAGATAACCATTGGGCATCTATTGACAGGGCCAGTTCAGAGAAACGAATCTCCTCACCGGAATTGATAATATTTACAACCTCTTGGGGTATAAGCTTCTGCAAGGCCCTTACTTCAGCCACAATCACCGGTTTTTGAGTAAGGGGATCCACCAATTGGTTGCCGGTATCCAGGAGGGCCAGTAAACTTGCTTTTTCGCGGCCAAAGGTAAGAATAATCTCACTCAGCAAGTGTTGTTGAAACCAGTTCTTACGCACATAAGACAACCCCCCTACCCCTAAAAGGATAGCCATGCCTATGGCTACAGAAAGCCAACCATAATGAATGTTGCCCATGATTATGGCGGCACCGTTCCAGGCCTGGACGTAACCAGGAGCGTTGTTTGTAAGATAGATGGCTCCCATGACGGCCCCTCCCATGGCAAAAGAAACCAAATAAAGATAACCTAAGGACCGCATAAATGTACCCAAAGGGAGCGGGGCAAAGGCAATGAGTACCATCATGAGGGAACAGAGAATTTTTACCGTAAGAGATGTAAGGACCGGCCATTCGGGAAAGAAAATCACCAGGGAATAAAAAGCACCAAACAGCGCTCCCAGAAAAACTCTTACCATTTTAATACTTATTTTACCTATTTTTCCAGTAGCCCATAAAATAAAAAAATCCATTATCAAATTGACGAGGAAAACAACATCGACATAAACATGAGCTGTGAGCCCGGTTTCTTCCAAAGGATATCACCTCGGGCATGTGTAACTCCTTTATCATTATACACTGGCCTTTTCCCAGAAAATTGTCAAATCCTGCGAGTGTAAATGGTATATTTTTACTATTAGCGACTATCCGTTTTCCGCTTACCGATTTCCGAAATACAAGCTCTTCTATCAGAGTTATATCGCAAAAAAATCTAAAGTATTATAAAGATATAAAAAGACTCCAGAAATTCCTGGAGTTTTAGAGTAGAGATAATTATCTGCAAAGAAACTATCTTTTATAAAGAATCGGAAGTCCGATATCGGAATATCGGAAAACGTTTTTTTATTTTCTCCTCAAGAAAGGCGGGATGTAGAGTTCATCTGGGAATGGTTTGACATCCATACCGATCAAGGGCTCCTGCTGTTTATGCTTATGATCGAAACCTGTAGCAATAACGGTGACCCTTACTTCTTCGTGCATATTCTCATCAATAACGGCACCGAAGATGATGTTAGCCTCAGGGTCAGCTGCCTGGGCAATAATTTCCGCAGCTTCATTAACTTCAAATAACCCTAGGCCTGGTCCACCTGTGATATTTAAGAGGACACCCCGGGCACCCTCAATGGAAGTTTCTAAAAGAGGACTGGATATGGCGGCCCTGGCCGCAACAGCAGCACGGTTCTCGCCCGAAGAACTGCCGATACCCATAAGCGCGGTACCTGTCTCCTGCATGATGGTTTTCACATCGGCAAAGTCCAGGTTAATCAATCCTGGAACGGCAATAAGGTCAGAGATACCCTGCACACCCTGCCGCAGGACGTCATCGGCAATACGGAAGGCATCATTAATCGAAGTGTTCTTGTCCACTACCTGGAGCAGCTTTTCGTTGGGGATGACAATTAAGGTATCCACTTTGGCTTTGAGATTGGCGGTGCCTGTCTCGGCCTGGCTGGCGCGTTTCCGTCCTTCAAAGGCAAAGGGCTTTGTTACTACGCCCACCGTTAAAGCACCTAGCTCTTTAGCAATTTGGGCAACAATAGGAGCAGCTCCCGTCCCGGTGCCCCCTCCCATTCCTGCCGTAACAAAAACCATATCGGCACCTTTTAAGGCGGCTACTATCTCATCACGGCTTTCTTCTGCCGCTTTTTGGCCAATTTCTGGATTAGCACCAGCACCCAGCCCCCGGGTGAGCTTGGTACCTATTTGAATTTTATGTTCAGCTTTAGATAAATACAAAGCCTGGGCATCAGTGTTCACAGCAATAAATTCTACACCTTTGAGGCCACTTTCAATCATGCGGTTAACCGCATTGCTTCCTCCGCCACCCACACCAATTACTTTTATTTGCGCAAACTGGTGAATATCCATCTCGAACTCCAGCATCAGACCCTTTCCCCTTTCTTATATCAAAAAACTCTGTAGTTTAACATAGCATAAGCATCTTAACACGAGTATCTTAATGTTTATTCCACAAGTAAAGGAATTTTCCCTTTTTTTACTAAAGGATTTTTTATTTTTTTCTTTTAATTACTGGCGCGGTGTTATAACGTAAATCAATATATTCCACGGTTTGGTTATTAATAATGGCTCCGTTTTCTATGAGGAGTTCTTCAATGATTTTCATCTTTCTATCCATTTCCTCGGGCTCCCCAAAACGAATTTCTACACCCTGCAAGGTTTTAAGGGTAATGGTCTGGGGTGATGGGGCAATAATTTCCGTAACGTTCTCCTTTAAAACTTTGTCCATCATTTGGATTAAACGTAGGGCTGCGCTCAAACCCGGCTTCTCAAGGCGGGTTCCGGGCCCTAAATTGTTTTCCAAAGGAACACCGCTCACTACAGGCAGGTGCAGATCCTTAAAGTCTTGCACCCGTTTAATGTAAATACCCTCATCATCTACCTGAAGAAAACCGTCAGGACTAACAACAAGGGCGATAGGAGTCCTCTCTGTGATTTGTAGCACCAAAGTATGGGGGAGTCTTCTCTTAACTTCAACTTTTTTAACACTGGGAAGCATCTGAATTTTACGAATAACTCCCTGAGTATCTATCTTAAAAAGGTTTACGCCTGGGGCAACGCCGCTTTGCCGGACAATAGTCTCTTGAGAGATGGTCGTGTTACCTGTAACTTCTATCTGCTGTAAGGCAAAAAAGGCCGAGTTCAAAAAATAATAACCAGCTAAAGAAATCAAAAATAATAAAAAAAGCCACAAACCTAAAACGGGCGCGGCACTTCCTTTTTTCCTGCGGTGAATAACCTGGTTGTGAGCATGTACAACTTGTCTCAATTGTGTCCTCTCCTACCTTTGGTTGATTCGACATTATTATAACAAAAAGTCCCTCCTTGTCCAAGGGATAGCCAAAGAACAAAGGCATGATGTGCCCTTTGTTCAGTTTAAGAAAGATAGCTTTCTTAAATTAGGGGTGGGAGGAAGGTATCATTTTTCTTTCCTGTCGAGCGTTCCCTTGCTGTTACCGTTTACTCTCAGGATTTGGGCCCCTAACCCCCTTAATTTAAATTCAAATTTTTCATACCCTCTGTCAATATGATTGACATTTTCCAAAACCGTAGCGCCATCAGCCGCTAAACCGGCAATCACCAGGGCAGCCCCAGCCCGCAGATCTGAGGCCTCCACATGGGCCCCTGTCAAACGTTGCACGCCTTTCACGATGGCAATCCTGCTTTCCACGTGGATGTCGGCGCCCATACGCCGCAACTCATCAACATGTTTAAAACGATTTTCAAAAATTGTTTCGGAAACAATGCTGGTGCCTTCCGAAATGGCCATCAAAACCATGACCTGGGCCTGCATATCTGTGGGAAATCCGGGATAAGGCATGGTTTTAAAATCTACACAGCGGGTAGGGCCTTGATAAAAGACCCGTACGCAATCACCTTTTTCCTCTATACCCACACCAGCCTCCTTTAACTTGGCAATAACGGCTTCAGTATGCTCGGGAATGACGTTCTCGATGTACACATCTCCCCTGCTGATAGCTGCCATCACCATGAAAGTTCCTGCTTCAATGCGGTCCGGTATAATGGTATGTTCAGTAGACCCTAATTCTTTCACCCCTTGAATCTTGATAATATCAGTTCCGGCGCCTCTTATATTTGCTCCCATACCATTTAAAAAATTTTGCAGGTCCACAATTTCCGGTTCCCTGGCGGCGTTGCGTATAATTGTTACACCCTCGGCTAAAGTTGCCGTCATCATGAGATTCTCCGTCGCACCTACGCTGGGAAAATCCAGGCAAATTTCACTGCCCGTGAGTTTGCTAGCCTGGGCTTCAATATAACCGTACTTTTCCGTTACTCTGGCTCCCAGGGCTTTCATTCCCCGTAAATGCTGGTCCATGGGACGGGAACCTATGGAGCAGCCGCCCGGATAAGCTAGCTTAACCTGCTTAAAACGGGAAAGGAGAGGCCCCATGACCAGATTAGATGCCCGCATCATCCGCGTTAATTTTTCGGGAACTTCCAGAGTATTTACCCGCGAGGCATTCACCACCATGGTATTACCCGTAAATTCAACGTGAGCACCCAGGCACTCCAAAACCTCTTTCATAACAAAAACATCACTGAGCCTTGGAACCTCATGAATGGTACAAACCCCCTTAGACAGGAGACAGGCGGGTAAGATGGTCAAGACTGCATTTTTTGCGCCGCTTATGCGCACAGTTCCTGACAACCTGTTCCCGCCGACGATTACATATTTCTCCATTAGCTCTCACCCCCAGATGTCTAAATTCCCAAAAAGATAATTTCAGTTTCCAGGGTTACGGAAAATTTTTCTTTAACTGTTCTCTGCACCTCCTTGATTAACTGGATAATATCTGCAGCTTTGGCTTTACCTAAATTAACAATAAAATTGGCATGCTTTTCCGAAACTTGCGCATCTCCTACACGCCATCCTTTAGCCCCCGCAGCCTCAATCAGCCGTCCTGCTGAATCTCCCGGAGGATTTTTAAAAACGCTTCCGGCATTGGGTAGATTCAATGGCTGTTTGGCCTCACGTTCCCGCAAATTTTTGTCCATGGCCTTTCTGATCTCAAGGGGATCGCCGGGCTTAAGCAGCAAAACTACTTCTACCACCAGCTCATTTTTGTTTTTTAGAATACTGGTGCGGTAATTAAACTGTAGTTCCTCTCTGGAGTATATTTTGAACTTTCCCTCTTCGGTAAGGGTAGTTATCCTGGAAACCACTTGAGCCAAAGAGGAGCCGTAGGCCCCTGCATTCATAATGGCCGCTCCCCCTATGGTTCCCGGAATACCTGCGGCAAATTCCAATCCAGACAGGCTTTTTTTGTAAGCCTCTTGAGACAAAAAGGGCAAAGATACACCTGCCCCTGCGGTTACCTGCACGCCATCCCAGACCACTGTTTTAAGCTTTTGTGTTTTAATTACTACACCCTTAAGTCCCCCGTCGGCAACCAGCACATTGGAACCGGAACCTAGCAGCGTAACGGGAATCTGGTATGTAGAACAAAGGCGCAAAAGGAAAGCACAATCCTCTGGTGATTGGGGCAGGCACATAATTTCTGCCGGCCCGCCTACGCGCCAGGTAGTATGTTTACTCAATGGTTCATTGATGCGAACTTCAAAGTTGCCTTCCGCTTTCAGTTTTTGGTAAAGCTGTCCTATATCCATCACGATCTCCTCAGGCTTTGACCCTTTCTCTTTCCTTCAAGGTGCGGACCAGTTCCTGCCCTACTGTCCAGATGTTTCCGGCTCCCAGGGTTATGACAAGGTCACCACTTTGTACAATCTCTAATAGTCTTTTTGTAATATCATTTTTATTCTCTATGTATTCCAAGGGCTGACGGGTCTGGGCCTTGATCTGGTCCACGATCAGTCGGGCACTGACGCCGGGAATAGGTTTTTCCCCCGCAGGATATATTTCATTAATAATCAGTATATCAGCATCCGTGAAGGCCGTACCAAACTCATGGGCCAAAAGCTGGGTGCGGGTAAAACGATGGGGCTGAAATACAGCCACCACACGCTTAGGCCTGGTAGTTCTGGCAGCAGCTAAGGTAGCCTTTATTTCTGTGGGATGGTGGGCATAATCATCAACTACCTGAATACCCTCTATCCTGCCAACCTGTTGAAAGCGTCTCTGAACCCCATGGAAAGCCTGGAGCCCATTGACTATTTCTTGAAAGGAAAGCCCACAGTTAATCCCTACGGCTACCGTAGCCAGGGCATTTAAAACATTGTGTTTTCCCGGTATATTAAGGTAAATTTCGCCGAGGACTTTCCCCTGCAGTAATACTGTGGCACTGGTAGGTATCTTCTCCAGGTTAATATTTACAGCACTAAAATCCGCCTCCGGGCTAAAACCATAGGTAATGATCCTGGCGGCTCCTTTAATTTGAGGGATCATTTTGGAAAGAACGGGGTCATCCAGGCAAAGTACGGAAAAGCCCTCATGTGGCGTCCGGCTGATAAATTCCCGGAAGGCATTTTGAATATTTTCCCGTGTACCGTAGTAATCCAAATGGTCATCCTCTACATTGGTTACTACAGTAACGGTTGGTTTCAGCTTCAAAAAAGACCCATCAGATTCATCGGCTTCAGCCACCAGGTATCGGCCAGCCCCCAATTTGGCATTTCCACCTATATCGTTTAGTTCGCCCCCCACGACTACAGTGGGATCATAACCATTTTTTTCAAGGATAAGGGAAATCATGGAAGTTGTTGTTGTTTTTCCATGGGCTCCCGCTACAGCTATGCCTTTTTGAAACTCCATCAGATATCCCAGCATTTCCGCCCTCTGTATCACTGGGATACCTAATCTTTGTGCTTTCACCACCTCTGGATTATCTTTCGGTACGGCGGATGATACCACTACTTTGTCTACTCCTTCATCCAAATTATCCTCTTGATGCCCCCGGTAGATGGAGGCTCCCATGCTTTCTAATCTTTTGGTTATATCGGAAGTACTTAAATCCGAACCTGAAACTTTATATCCTAGTTCCAAAAGGACTTTGGCAATACCGCTCATCCCGGCGCCACCGATACCAATAAAGTGTATCCACTGCTTTTCCGTCACTGGTTATCATCCCCTTCCGTATTCCTTGTGCTGTCTATTAATAAGCCGCTTGGCTGCCTACGCTCCCCGCTTTTACCCACTCGTAGTTTACTATATATGCAGGATCTTCATAAGGTGTTACAGAAGCAAGCAGGCTTATACCTTAAGCTTGTCCCCCCAAAATGCTACCCGCTGCCCGTTACCCGAAACCCGCTTCCCGATTTATTTTATTTTACATACGGGTGGCTGGTAGCGGGGAGCGATTAATGTGTCGGAAATCGGATAGCGTAAATCGTTAACCGGCCACCGGTCACTGGGTACTGGTCATTGAATTCGGGCGTCGGGAAGCGGGAAGCGGGGGGCGTTCTCAAGATTAGATCAACTGCTTAATCACTTTTAATATCTTCTCGGTTGCGTCAGGTTTTCCTGCTTTTTTACTGGCCTGAGCCATTTCCCTTCTCCTATGGTTGTCAAAAAGAATCCTTTCGATGGCTTGGCAAAGTATTGGTCCCGTCAAATCTTTATCCAGAATCATTTCTGCAGCACCTGCATTCACCAGAGATCTGGCATTATATTCCTGATGATTTTCTGCGGCAAAGGGATACGGTATTAAAACCGCCGGCACCCCTTTAGCCGTCATTTCTGCCAGGAATGTAGCTCCCGCCCGGGCGACACACAAATCAGCACAGGCCAGAGCATACTCCATTTGAGAAAGATATGGTCTTATAGTAATATTTCCACAATTAGCCAGGTCTATACCTGCGGCAGCCAGATCTTTCATGAATTCCTGGTAGCCATTCTCACCGGTGATATGGATTACCTGGATTTTTGCATCCCCCGCTAACATCTTACATGCATAAACGAAAGCCTGATTAATACTTTTAGCTCCTCTGGAGCCTCCTACCCCCAGGAGCGTCAGTTTCTCGGGTGAAAAATTGAAATACCTGTATCCTTCTTCCCGTGTAGTCTCTAAGATCGCAGGTCTTACAGGCAGCCCTGTAAGATTTAGTTTGTTTTTCACCTTGGGTGGAAAAGCTTTCTCCGATTCGGGGAAGGTAAGAAGAATTTTCTTGACCCAACGGGACAGAAATTTATTGGTTAAGCCCGGCAGGGCATTTTGCTCATGGATAACGGTGGGAATACCCTGCCTGGCGGCAGACCATACTACGGGAAGGCAAACATATCCTCCTGTCCCAATGACAATCTGTGGTGAAAACTCACGAATGATGCGAGCGGCCTGACGTGTTCCCAATAACGCTTTCCAACCTGCTTTAAAGACCTGAAAGGACAGTTGGCGCCTCCAGCCTTCAACATCCACTGTTTTAAAGGCAAACCCCGCTTCCGGGACGATCCTGCTTTCTAAGCCTTCTTTTGTCCCCACAAAAAGAATCTCTGTCCTGGGCCATTCTTTTATGATGGCCTGAGCTATGGCAATAGCTGGATAAATATGGCCGCCTGTACCTCCACCCGTTAATATGATACGCATATGACTCACTCCGTTCGAGTTGGTAGTTGTTAGTTGGTAGTCACGATACCACCTACTATAATATGCTAACAACTAACAACTAACAACTATCAACTAACAACTAACAACTATCAACTAACAACTAACAACTATCAACTAAAATAAAAAGCCCAGGGCCTAAGCCCCGGTTCATGGACTATTGCTGTAACGTGAAATGTTCAGGAGAATCCCAATGGCCAGCATGGAAAACAGGAGGGAAGAACCACCGTAGCTGATAAAGGGTAAACTTATCCCTGTCACCGGCAAAAGGCCTGTAACTACACCCATATTCATAAAAGCCTGGGAAACTATCATCGTCGTAATACCTACTGCTAAGAAGCTGCCAAAGGCATCGGGACAGGTCAGGGCAATCCTGTATCCCCGCCAGGCCAGGAGGAAAAAAAGCAGTATGACGAAAAAGGCACCGACAAAGCCCAATTCCTCTCCCAAAATTGCAAAAATGAAATCCGTGTGCTGCTCAGGCAGGAAATCCAGTTTCTGCCTGCTGTTGCCCAAGCCCATGCCAAAGAAACCACCGGAACCCAGGGCATAAAGAGAGTTAACGGTCTGATACCCTTCTTTGGAGGCATGGGCCCAAGGATCCAAATAGCCGATAATACGGTTAAGACGGTAAGGCTCCTGGATAATAAGTGCGGCTACGCCCGCTATCCCGCAAAGCCCCAAAAATATCAAATGAGCCCAACGCGTCCCGGCCGCAAAAAGCATTACTACGGTGGTTCCGGCAATAGCCACGGTAGTGCCCAGGTCAGGTTCCAGCATGATCAGACCGCCTACCAAACCGATTAAAAGAAGGTAGGGGCCAAGACCCAGGAAGAAATTTTTAATACGCGGCCCAATTTTACTCAAACTTTTGGCCACAAACATAACCATAACCAGCTTCATCACTTCTGAGGGCTGAAGGTTCGTAAAGCCTAAGTTAATCCAGCGCCGGGAACCTTTGACCTCAACACCGATTCCGGGAATAAGTACCAGAATCAGCAAAATAAGCGTAGCGATAAAGGCAAGATGGATAAAGGGTTTTAAGCGGAAATAATCAATTTTCATTACAATAACCATGGCGATGATACCGATAATTCCCCAGGTTATCTGCTTCCGCACATAGAAGTAGGGGTCCTTTTCCAGCGTATCATAAAAACTGGCACTAAAAACCATAATAATTCCCAAGGCCAGAAGCAGCATAACGGCAAAAAATATGATAATGTCCGGCGAACCCTTCTTCAAACCCATAGCAATCCTCCCGACACTCAACGTTGAACGTGTGAACCGTTAACCGTGACCAGTGTCCAGTGACTAGTAATAAAACATACAATCAAAATCACTATCAACTACCAACTATCAACTGTTTTTCGCCAGCTCTTTCACTAATTCTTTAAACACTTCCCCCCGGTGCTCATAACTTCTAAACATATCAAAACTGGCACAAGCCGGTGAAAGCAAGACAATATCCCCTTTACCCGCCAAATCCTGTGCTTTATATACCGCATCCTTAAAGGTTTCCATCCGGTAATAGTTATGATATCCGATTTTTTTCACAGCATCTTCGATTTCGCCTGCGGCCTGGCCCACTAAGACCAGGGCTTTGACTCTTTCTTTAATTGTCTCGGCAAAAGCAGTAAAGTCACTGCCCTTGCTCTTTCCCCCCGCAATTAAAACGATGGGGTCCGGATAGGCTTCTAAGGCCTTAATAGAGGCATCAGGATTTGTTCCCTTGGAATCATTAATAAACCTAACGCCATTAATGGTTAAAACAGGCTCAAGCCGGTGAGGTACGCCCGGGAAAGTACGCAGGCTCCGGCCCAGGCTCTCAGCAGAAACGCCCATGAGCCATCCTGCCCCCACTGCCGCCAGGGCATTTTCCAGGTTGTGACTGCCTTTGATGAGAATCTCTTCCGGTTTAATAACGGGTATAGTCTTCCCCTCAAGTTTCACAACCACATAACCCTTTTCCACACAGATGCCCTCTTCTAGAATATGCTTCCGGCTGAAAAATAGAACCCTGGCCCTGGATAGTCCTGCCAGAGCCCTGGTCTCCGGATCATCTCCGTTAAGAATGAGCCAATCTTTTTCATCCTGGCGGGCAAATATTTTTGCTTTAGCCCTGATATAGCTTTCTAAGGAACCGTGCCAGTCAATGTGATCAGGCGTAATATTTAAAATCAGGGATATATAGGGTTTAAAAGACTCTGTGGTTTCCAACTGAAAACTGGAAGCCTCCAGCACTGCTACATCCTGTGGTGTCAGCTTTTCCGCCTGGCTAATAAAAGGTACACCGATGTTTCCTCCCACAAAAGTCTTGAAACCCGCATCTTGCATGATCTGTCCAATAAGAGCAGTAGTGGTAGTTTTCCCGTTGGTTCCTGTCACCACCACCATAGGTGCTTTATTAAAGCGAGAAGCTAATTCCATCTCACTCCATACCGGAATCTTCCTCTCCCGGGCTTCAGCCACAGGTGGAATAGTCAAGGGCACACCGGGGCTCACGATTACCAAATCCGGCTGCAACCGGGCAATATCCCCATGGGCTCCCAATAAGAGTGTTATACCCATCTCTTCCAGGTTATGTAAGCTTCTTTCCTCCAAATTCTCCCGTGTTTTGATGTCGTTTAAATAGACACGAGCCCCGTGGGCCGCAAGAAATTGGGCAGCAGCCATGCCGCTTTTGCCGGCCCCGATTACCACAACAACTTTGCCTTTCACTTCCATACCGCAATCTCCTTTTATTTAGTTGTTAGTTAGTTATGTAATTTTACCCTGAAATTATCAATCAGAATGAAGGTTTTGCCACAGGAGTATAATCGTTAACCATAAACCGTTAACCGTGAACCGCAAACCGTATTATAGTTACACCCTGTGACCCTTAATAACTGTTAACGGTTAACGTTGTACGATAACTTTTCACTGCGAACTGCCAACTGCAGTGAGTCCTCTTTAAAGAACCAGGGCTACGGCGAGACTTGCAAAAACCGCGGCTCCTGTCCAGAAAGCCAGAACAACTCTCCCCTCAGACCAACCTGACAGTTCAAAATGATGATGTAAGGGGCTCATGCGAAAAACCCGCTTACCGGTAAACTTAAAGGAAAGAACCTGGATAATCACGGAAAGGGTTTCTAATACATAGATACCCCCCAGTAAGGGAAGGAGAAGTTCCGTCTTGGTGAGCACAGCAAGGGCACCGATGGCTCCTCCTAAGGCCAGGGATCCTGTATCACCCATGAATACCCGCGCTGGGTGAATGTTAAAAAAGAGAAATCCCAGGCATGTTCCTACCAGGGCTCCGCTAAATACACTCAAGTCCGCTAATCCCCAGGCTTTAGTGATCAGGAGGTAGGCCAGGGCGGAAAACAGAGTAACACCTGCTGCCAAGCCGTCTAAACCATCAGTAAGGTTTACACCGTTATTGGTCCCCACCATCACAAAAACAGCAAAAGGTATATATAGCCAGCCCAGTTGAAGGCTTACGTCAGTACCGGGTATAGGGACTTCCGTTCCCCTCCCCAGGTTAACTACAGCCGTATAAGCCAAAAGCCCTGCCAAAATGATTTGTCCCAAAAGCTTTTCCCTTGCTTTTAAACCTAAGGGCCTTTTCATGACAACCTTAATAAAATCATCTAAAAAACCGATGAAACCAAAACCTGATGTAACCAAAAGCATAATTACCAGTTCTGTGGTCAATCCACGGACTAAGAGGGTTCCCAGAGTTAGACTTAGAAAAAACATGATACCACCCATGGTTGGTGTACCGGCTTTTTGTAAGTGCCCTTTAGGCCCATCAGTACGTATATGCTGTCCAAATTTGAGCCGTCGTAAAAAAGGAATGAAAAGAGGGCCACTTACCAGACAGGTGGCACTCGCAATAATACCAGCCATCAAAACGTCCTGCACAAAGATAACCTCCTCAAGCTCTAACCCCCATAGTCCAAGAGCCTTCACCCTACTGAAGAGCCTGACCTTCCAGGATTCCTGCTACAATTTCCTCCATTCTGACACCCCGGGAACCCTTAATTAAAACAACATCACCTGATTTTAGTATATCCCTTAAGTAGGATAAGGCTTCGGCGTTATTCTGGCAAGTCTTTATTTTGCCCGGGTCCATTCCTGCCGCTTGAGCCCCCCGGGCGATAATTGCCCCAAGGGAGCCTACGGTAATAAGATATGTAAGGCCTAACTGATTTGTCCTATAACCTACCTGGAGATGCCCTTCTTCTGTATAATCACCCAGTTCATACATATCCCCCAGAACAGCAATGGCACGGCCATTTCCCGCGGCAGATTTTAATACTTCTAAAGCAGCCATCATAGAAGCGGGATTGGCATTGTAAGCATCATTAATTACCTTTATACCTTTCTCTTCTAGGTAAACAAATTCCAGGCGCATACTGCTTAATCTGGTGTTTTCCAGACCATCTTTGATCTCCTGCCAGGAAAGACCTAACTGCCTCCCAATACCTGCAGCAGCCAGAGAATTGAACACATTATGCTTGCCAGGAACAGGCAGGGCCACATGGGCTCCAACTCCTTCCCTGGTATAGATCGTAAATTTTATGCCCTCTCCGTCCAGGTTTTCTATATTGCCCGCCCAGATATGGCAGGCGGGATCGAGGCCAAACCACATGACGCTGCTCCTCAAATTGCTTAACCATGGTTTAAGAAGCCCTTTGTCATCAGTATTTAGCATCATTCCCCCGCAGGCAGGAATGTGGGAAATCAGCTCAGCTTTAGCCTGGGCAATTTTCTCCTGGGAGCCCAAGAGCTCCTGGTGGGTATGACCGATATTGGTGATAATCCCATGAGTAGGCTCACTGATACGGCAGAGAAAATCTATCTCCCCCAAACCACGCATACCCATTTCAATGACCATAGCCCAGTGGCAGTGTTTAAGGGATAGAATGGTCAGGGGCAAGCCTAATTCATTATTATAATTTCCAACTGTTTTCAATACTTCTCCCCTTTGAGCCAGGACAGAAGCAACCATATCTTTCGTTGTTGTTTTACCGGTACTTCCCGTTACGGCAACAACCGGGCCTGCAAATTTCTTACGGACGTATACAGCCAGCTGCTGCAGTGCTTTGATCGTATTTTCCACCTGGATAAGAGGAAATTCCTGATCGTTGAAATCCTCCGGCCGATAATTGACCACAGCGCCGGCGGCACCTTGCTCCTTGGCCTGGGCAAGGAAATGGTGCCCATCAACTTTTTCCCCTTTTATGGCAAAAAAGAGTTCACCTTTCTTAATTTTTCGTGTATCTATGCTGGCTCCCCCGGGTTCTACGGACTGGTCTCCACCCAGGGGTACCCCCTGTACGATATTAGCGATTTCCACCAGGGATAATCCATACATCCCCCAAGCCCTCCTTTATTTTTTTGCTCCCCATCCTTTAGCCCGCAAAGCCTCTCTCGCTACCAGCCGGTCGTCGAAAGGGAATACTTCCTTACCAATAATCTGGTAATCCTCATGACCTTTGCCAGCAATGATAATAATATCTTTTTCCTGCGCTTCGGCAATGGCCCGGTAGATGGCTTCCCTGCGGTCAGGAATTTCCAGGAATTCACCAGCTTTTACCACCTTTAAAATCCCTGGTACGATATCATCAATAATGGCCTGGGGATCTTCTGTGCGGGGATTATCGGAGGTTATTATACACAAGTCCGAAAGCCTGGCCGCCACTTCACCCATGATGGGTCGTTTTGTTTTGTCCCTGTCTCCTCCGCAGCCAAAAACAGTAATAATACGTCCTTCCGCAAATTCCCTCGCAGTCCGCAGGCAGTTTTCCAGGCTGTCAGGCGTATGGGAATAATCCACTATAACAGTGAAATTTTGTCCTTCATCCACCGTCTCAAAACGTCCGGGGATACCGGATATTTTCTCTAAACTGCTGATAATCTGAGCAATGGGAATCCCCTCTACCAGACCGACAGCAATTGCTGCTAAGGAATTATACACATTAAAGACTCCTGTCAGATTTAATTGTACTGGCAATCGCTGGTCAGTATAACGAAGCATAAAACTTACCCCCCGGGCCGATACTTTAACCTCCTCCGCCACTACATCGGCAGGTGTTTTGACACCATAGGTAATCACCGGTGTTCTGGACATTTCCATCAAGAAACCGGCCTGAGGGTCATCCTGGTTAATGATGGCAAACTTTCGTCTTTCCTTCCAGGCCTTAACCCCTAAACCACTAAATAGTTTACCTTTTGCTTCCAAGTATTTCTCCATGGTACCGTGGAAATCTAAATGGTCCTGGGTAAGATTGGTGAAGACAGCTACATCAAACTCCGTACCACGCACCCTGTGAAGGTCCAGGGCGTGGGAACTGACTTCCATCACCACGTAACGAACACCTCTATCCAGCATCTCTCTGAATAACTTTTGTAAATCCGGCGCTTCCGGCGTCGTATGATGAACAGGGATGATTTCCTCTCCGATACGGTTATGGATGGTGCCAATCAAGCCTACCTTTTCTCCGGCATCTGCTAAAATAGTCCTAATTAAATTGGTTGTGGTTGTTTTCCCATTTGTCCCAGTAACACCGATAACGTTCATTTCCCTGCTGGGGAAACCATAAAAAGCACTGCTTAAATCAGCCATGGCCTTTCGGGTATCCGCCACCAGTACCCAGGGGTAATCCTCCGACCGGTATGCTTCATCCTGTATTAGCACGGCCGAAGCTCCCCTTTTTAGTGCATCAGTAATAAATTTGTGCCCATCGACTTTAAAACCCGGAACGGCTACAAAAAGAGAGCCGGGTTTAGCCTCACGGGAATCGTAAATAATATCTGTAATTTCATTTTTATTTCCTCCCCCACAGGCCAAAACCTCTGTATATTTCATAAGATCAGCTAATTTCACCGTATAACACCCCTTCTCTCTCTGGAAAATTAATCCTGCATTACTTTAGTATTACCCGCCGTACCGTAACATAAGCGACAATTGATCTACACTTCCCGCTTCCCGATATCCGACGTCTTTTTTTGCGAATACGGCTTCGCCTCCCGATATCCGATATTCGATTTCCGTGTTTAGTTACTTCCTGGTCCATGTTCTAGTACAGCATTGTCGGAATTCGGCAGTCGGAGAGCGGAAGTCGGTAATCGGTAGTCGGATAACAGAAGTCGTTAGCAGTGACGGTTCGGAGTGGATGTTTTTCGCTAAAAGAAAGGCCGCTCTTAGCGGCAAGTTTTCTACTA
>CAZWTM010000053.1:0-17230 GCA_964637385.1 uncultured Peptococcaceae bacterium | reverse complement strand
CTTTGCCAAGGCGGAAGAGGATGCTAAGGAGAGATACGAGACTTATAAGCGTATGGCTCAGGGTTAATCAGATATAGAGAAATGGACACAGTTCAAAAGGTAACACAATAAAAAAGAGAAAGCCGCAGGGTAAGTTTCATCTTGCCAGGTGGCTCCTCTATTTTTATAACAAAACATTTGCGACAAAAGAGAACCGTCCCCGTGTCGCATTATTTATAAACCTTATTTAAAAGGGTCGGTTTACGTAAATCCTGACATTCACAGCCACATTCCCCAAAGGTCAGTTCCTTCATGACCTGGCCCAGAATTTTTCCAATTCTGGGGGCATCCTGGTGAAAAATCTCTGCCAGTTCCCGGTGCTCCCAGGCTTTGACAATACCTTCTCCATAATTCACTACGGTATAAAGTCCAGCAAAACAAGCCCCAATTTCTCTCGCCAGATATACCTCAGGACAGAGGCTCTGCCCCACGATATCGCCACCCCACTGTTTAAGCATCTGACATTCGCTGGGGCTCTCAAAATGCCGTCCATCGGTAACTACATAGACCCCGCGAGAAAAGACTCGTTTCAAGGGATAGGCTTCCGCTGTCCGGTATAAGAGGTCACGGAGTTGGGGACACAGGGGTTTACGCATAATCAAAAGCTGGTTAGTTCCCAGATCCACATCCTTACGTAAAGAAAAATCAATATAATCATGGGGGATAACAATATCTCGAGGGTCTAAGAGATGGTTGAGACTCCCCACGCCCCCTTCACTGATGACCTTCTTGACACCGGCCTCCCGCAAGACCCAGAAGACCTGACGTGAGGCTTGGGCCCGGGTAACACCTGAACGCCAGCCGTGCATATGACAGCTTAATACCTGATAATCTTCTTTCCCTCTCACCTGAAAGAGGGTGAAGGGCGGGCTTTCTCCATAGGGTGTTTTATAAACTAGTCCTTCCTCTAAAAACTCTAGGGATTCGTCTTGGAGGTCCTGGGGAAAATTCATGCCCAGGGTTCCCGATCCCCCGATGAATCCTAATAACGCCGGTGGTACACTTACCATACATCTCACCTACTAATAGACTTTTAGAATGTTATAGAGGGTATCCCTTAAAGCGGGCCTTTTGCCCGTATCTTTAATGAGTTGAATCATGCTTTTTTTCTCCATGGTATAGGCCGTACCAGCGGCTTTTACCACGTTTTCTTCCAGCATAATGCTCCCTAAGTCGTTAGCACCAAAATAAATAGCCATTTGTCCCATCTGGGGTCCTTGCGTAACCCAGGAACCCTGGATGGTTTTAAAGTTATCTAAAAAGAGTCTGCTCACAGCCAGGAAACGTAAATAGCGGATGGAAGAAATCTTTTTGCCCCCTAAGGCCGTATGAGCCGGTTGAAAAGTCCAGGGAATAAATGCCCTGAACCCTCCCGTTTTATCCTGTAAATCACGAATTTTCTCCAAATGTTCTAAGAGTTCTTCTTCCGTCTCTATACTACCCATCATCATGGTGGCCGTAGATTCCAAGCCTATTTTATGGGCTTCTTCCATAATTTCCAGCCAGCGATTACTGGATATTTTCCTGGGACTGACGGTTTGTCTGACTCTATCCACCAGAACTTCAGCCCCGCCGCCTGGTACAGAATCCAGCCCCAGCTCTTTTAGTCTAAGAAGAGTTTCTTTGATGCTGAGGCCTTCCAGTTTGGCGATATGATCTATCTCCGGGGGAGATAGGGAGTGGATGGTCACAGAAAAACGTTCCTTGATTTTGGAAAAAACCTGAGCAAAATATTTCAGTCCCAGAGAAGGATGGAGTCCCCCTTGCAGCATCACCTGGGTAGCACCCATCTCCTGAGCTTCTTTCACCTTTTCACAGATTTCCTCTACAGAAAGAACATATCCTTCAATATTACCTTCTTCACGGTAAAAAGCACAAAACTTGCACTGGACCTGGCAGATGTTTGTATAATTAATATTTCTATCCACCACAAAGGTAATATATCCTTGGGGATGGATTTTATCTCTCATGGCACAGGCAATTTCCGCTAATTCCAAAGTATCAGCTTGTTGTAAGAGTTTTAAGGCCTCTTTTCTTGTTAGGCGAGCCATTTATTTCACCTCGATAAAATTAAGCTGGTGGATAGGCTTGATAATACCCTGTTTCGCTAAACACTCATAGTAACTTAAGAGGCCTTTTTTGTGTTCTTCATCAAAGGAAAACTCTAGTCCGCGGAAATAGTGAGTAAGAAACTCCGGTGTATATATTTCCCAACGTGCTGCATCCTTAACGATCTCTTCCAAATGCTTGATACTGTATTGCATAGAGGAAATAAAGGCTTCGTATACCCTTTGCACGAGATGGGGTTTCTCCTGGGCAAATTCTTTGCGCACAGCCCAGACGGCATAGACCATCTTGTGGCCGGTAAATTCTTTCCACTCTACACCCAGGTCATAAAAATATAAACCAGGGGGCTTTTGATAAAAAGCCCGGAGGGCATGGTCGCCAATTAAAAGAGCGGCCTCTCCCTCTAGGAGCATGGAAGGTAAATCAGGAGGACAGACAAAATATTCACAGCGAAAATTATATTTTTGCTGTATGATAATTTTCAAGAGATTTACTGAGGTAGCCGAAGTGTTAGTTAAAGCAATGCGTTTCCCGTCCAGTTCTGTGATAGGTACTTGACTCACCAGGTAGATGCTGTTTACAGGCCCGTCGGCACTTACGGTTAAATCAGGTAGTAGTAGTAAATCATGATAATTTTGAGCATATTCAATAGAGGAAATAGGGCTAATATCTAATTCCCGGGCAAGCAATTTACGGTTTAATTCCGTGGGTGTGCCCTTGATCAATTCAATATCTAAAAGTATTTGCTGATTCTTGACTAATCCGTAATAAAGAGGCAGGCAATTTAAAAACTGGATGTGTCCAACCCTGGGCCGCATCTATTTATCCTCCTCATAAACCTTAATCACATTGTAGAGGGTATCTCTTTCGACGGGAATATACCCCATCTCCTTAATGAGGGTCAAGAGTTCTTCTTTCGTAATACCCTGGGCCGTTTTAGCGCCGGCAGCATGTGTTATTTTCTCTTCTACTACAGTTCCGTCCAGGTCATCCACACCAAACTCCAGGGAAAGTTGGGCCAGGGATACACCCAGCATTATCCAGAAAGCCTTGATATGAGCAAAATTGTCTAAGATAAGACGAGAAATGGTAATTACCTTTAAATCCTCAACGGCTGTGGTCCTTTTAAGATGGGCTAATTCTGTATTTTCAGGGTGGAAAGGAAGAGGGATAAAGGATTGGAATCCCCCCGTCTCATCCTGCAGTTCACGTAATTTGAGGAGATGATCGATGCGTTCTTCCCATGTCTCCACATGACCGTACAGCATCGTCGCATTAGTTTTAAATCCCAGTTCATGTGCAGTCCTCATAACCTCCAGCCAGCGCTCTCCCGAGGCTTTTTTGGGGCAAAGGTCTTGCCGTATACGAGAACTGAATACTTCTGCCCCTCCACCGGGTAGGGATCCCAGACCTGCTTCTTTTAAGAGACTTAGGACTTCGCGAATAGTTTTCCCGGAAATTTGTGCAAAATAGTCTATTTCCACAGCAGTAAAAGCCTGTAGGTGAAGATGGGGAAAGGTTTTATGCAAGGTCTTAATCACATCATAATAATATTCAAAGGGGAGAGTAGGATGAAGGGCGCTAACAATGTGTAGTTCCGTGATGTTATCGGGTATAGATTCATAGACCCTTTTGAGCACGTCTTCCATAGACATAACATAGGCTCCTTTAGCATCCTTATCCCGACCGAAAGCGCAAAATTTACATTTGGAGACACAGACATTGGTCAGGTTAATATGGCGATTGACATTAAAATAGACGTATTTCCCTGTTTTTTGCCTTTTTATCCAACGGGCTAAACGCCCCAGAAACAAGAGATCATCACATTTTACTAAAGTTAAGGCATCTTCCTGGGTAAGCCTTTCCCCTCGGTAAACTTTTTCTTCAATAGCTTTTAACATTTCTTCGACACCTTTCTCCACAAAATTACTAGTAAGATATTCGTGAGAAGGACTATATTTCCTTCCCTTTTAATATAGCCATTTTTATCTAAAGGCTAAATTATAGGTAATTGTTCTATTTTCGATACATTGTCCTCCAACTAATTGCTTGAGGTATTGGGGTATTTAGGTTTATGATTAGTTGAGAGCCTTATGTGTACATGCTATAATTACTTTCAAACTGTCCGTTATACTATATCCGGGAAAAAAGAGGTTTGATTGTTACGATGATCCTCATGATTGACAACTACGATTCCTTTACCTATAACCTGGTTCAGTACTTGGCGGAAATGAAAGAAGAGGTTCAGACTTATCGCAATGATGAGATAAGCTTAAGTGATATTTATAACATTCGTCCCCAGATGTTGGTTATTTCTCCTGGACCCTGTACTCCTAAGGAAGCGGGGATTTCTTTAGAGGTAATCCGGGAATTCCGGGGGAAAATACCCATATTAGGTGTCTGCTTAGGTCATCAGGCTATTGGACAAGTCTTTGGCGCAAAGGTTGCTCGTGCACCAAAACCTATACATGGTAAGACATCACAAATTAGCCATGATGGGAAAACCATTTATCGGCAATTAAAAAACCCTCTTACTGTTTGTCGCTACCATTCCCTAATTTTGGACCCGGCCACAATTCCTTCTTGCCTGGAAGTGTCCTCTTGGACCATGGACGGGGAAATTATGGGAATAAGACATAAGGAGTATCCGGTGGAGGGAGTACAGTTTCATCCGGAAGCCATTCTCACTGAGCAAGGAAAGGAACTTTTGAAAAATTTTATCCAAATTGCCAAGGCTTTTAATAGAGAGCGGAGGACTAATTAAATGCAGGCAGTAAATAGAGTAATGATGCAATCTGTTGAAACCTCACTCAATGCCTTTGAAATATTCCTGCTTTTTAAAGATGAACCTTATAGTTTTTTTCTGGACAGTGGTGTTTATGGAAAACTGGGTCGGTATTCCTTTATTGGAAGCAGACCTTTTTTGATTTTTAAAAGCAAAGGACAACGAATAGAAATTATCCAGGGGAATGAAAGTAAAATAATCCAGGGAAACCCCTTTGAAATATTGAGATGCTATTACCATCGTTACAAGGTTGATAATCCCACTACCTTACCCTTTGTTGGGGGGGCAGTTGGGTATTTTGGTTATGATCTAAATCAGCAGATTGAAAAGTTACCTTCTCTTAAACCTGATGATGTCAAAATTCCTGATTGTATACTGGGTTTTTACGATTCCGTTATCATTTTTGATCACTTGGAAAATCAGGTGTTTATAGCAGCTGCGGGGTTACCGGAAAAGGAACCAAGCAAAGCCTTACAATATGCAGAAACAAAAATCTTAGAGCTAAAACACAGGATAACAACTAGTTCCTTGACAGATAAGGAAATACCCCAAATTCCTGAAGGAGATGTACTACTTACATCCAATTTTACCCGGGAATCTTATCTTGGAGCTGTCCGGCAAGCTCTGGATTACATCTATGCCGGAGATATCTATCAAGTTAACCTTTCCCAACGCTTTTCTGCCAATTATTTTGGGGACCCTATTAGTCTATATAAAAATTTACGGGAGATTAATCCTGCCCCTTTTGCCTCCTTTCTTAATTTTTCTGATGTAGTGGTCCTAAGCAGTTCTCCGGAGAGATTCCTCAAGTTAACGGATGGTATTGTAGAAACCCGCCCTATTAAGGGCACGCGTCCCCGGGGCCTGACAACGGAAGAAGATTTAGCCCTTCGTGAGGAACTTCAAAATAGCATTAAGGATCAAGCTGAACTGGTTATGATTGTCGATCTAGAAAGAAATGACCTGGGGCGTGTATGTGAGCCAGGTAGTGTCCAGGTTACGGAGTTGTTTACCGTGGAGGAATATGCCACTGTTTTTCACCTGGTAGCGACAATTAGAGGTCAGCTAAAAAAAGACAAAGATGTTATCGATCTCTTGAAGGCTGCTTTTCCTGGCGGTTCTATTACCGGAGCCCCGAAAATAAGGGCTATGGAGATTATTGAGGAATTAGAAACTACTAAGAGAAACATTTACACAGGATCCATTGGTTACCTGGGTTTTGATGGAGATATGGACCTCAACATCGTGATTAGGACCATTGTTATTAAGGATAAGAAGGTCTATTTTCAGGTGGGTGGGGGTATTGTAGCTGATTCTGACCCTGAGAAAGAATACCAGGAGACCTTAGACAAAGCCAAGGCTCTGATTAGGGCTCTAAAGGGGAGGTTTGTTCCGCTATGATGAAGGAGGTACTTGCGGGAAAAATCGTGAAGGGGGAACTAGTCATAAGCCAAGAACCCTTGGTCTCTTGTTGGGATCAAGGCTTACTTTACGGCTACGGGATTTTTGAAACTATGCGGGTGTATAGGGGGAGGGTCTTTGCCTTAAATCCGCACCTTAAGCGCTTGGCTAAGTCATGTAGCCAGCTGGGCATCAGCGATAATTTACCTCTCGAGGATATGGCTACCAGGATCCAGGAATATGCAAAGGTAATGGGGGCAGGGGCTCTTCGGCTCACTATCACAAAAGGTAACCCCTCAAGGGATATTGACTCCGTGTTCATTCTAACATGGCGTGATTTAATTTATTCTCCCGAAGATTATGAAAAGGGCTTTTCGGCAATTATTTCTCCAGTCAGAAAAAATCAAACTTCTCAACTAGTGTATCATAAAACCTTGAACTACATGGACAATATCCTGGCAATTGAGGAGGCTCGCAGATTAGGCTCTCGAGAGGCTCTTTTTCTTAATATAAATCACCATTTAACAGAGGGAACTATGAGCAATCTCTTTTTTCTTAAAAACGGGTTCCTCCATACGCCTGCCATAACCTGTGGATTGCTTGAAGGGATTACCAGGCGTATTGTTATTGATCTTGCTACTGCCAGAGGGTGCCAGGTAGTAGAGGGTGAATATTTCCTCGAAGATCTTTTGGCTGCGGATGAAGCCTTTCTAACCAACTCTTTGATGGAAATAATGCCTCTGGTTAAAGTGGATGGTAAAGCTATTGGCTATGGGAAGCCAGGGAAAGTAACGGGTGAACTTTTGCAGCATTACCAGATGCTTACCATGGAGTCTTTTTAGTTAAACAAAAACTAATTATTCAACAAGCCAACTTGCCATAAAATTGACATTGTAGTAAAATTTTTGAGGACAAAATACCTAAGGAGCTGAAAATATGGAAAACTTCTTTGCCAAAATGAAAGAATATCTACATATGGATACAGAAATATCCTTTGCTGAATTTAATGACTACTACCAGCAGGTTATGGACTACCTCAAAACAAATTATGAAAAAATGGAAAAGGAAGATAATATTAAAGCCAAATTTATCCTCATGATCCTGGCCAGCAACAGTGCCGCCCGGGCCCAAAGAAAAGGACCAGAAATGAAAAAATACAGGAAAATCAATGAAAAGACTAAGTTTTGGGCTGATGCCATCAATTATCGCCTGATTCAATCCGGTATGTCCCAGAGTGAAATAGATCAGGCCCTGGATGAAATAAATAAAGAAATATAAAAAATGCGGCTGCGCTGCTTCGACTCCCGATACCCACTTCACGACTCCCGAACGTAAATTGAGGTATCCTTTCCTGAGCAATAAAAAAACCTCCCAGAAAGGAGGTTTCTTTATTATTCTTTATTATCCGGTTATCGGGGATGTGTCGTTTTTTATTTAAAAAGTTCTTGGGCAAAGGTGAGTTGGGCGGGGCAGGGTATTATACTTCTCGATGGCAGGCTACTATTTCGCCGAAATACAGGGTATGGTAGTCTTTTTTCGGGTAAAATTTGGCATCCACCTCTGTTGGTATCCGGGCGGGGTCTAAGGCCTGTTTGTAGATGATCTTGCACTCAAAGTGAAGGTCACAACCCTCTATGAGCGGGGAGGAAACTTTAGTGGCAGGTAAGGTTTTTAAGCCGCATTCCTTAAATTTATCGATGTCGCGGCCTGATTTGGTGCCGCAGGTGGCTAGGGCTTCCTTCAGCTGGCCAAAGGGGATGCTCACTGTAAAATTATCCGCAGATTCTATCAGTTCATAAGTATAACGAGAATCTCTGACCATGGCAGTAAAGCAGGGTTTGCCCCAGATAATACCAATATAACCCCAACCTATGGTCATGGTATTGAGTTTATCTTTGGATTTTACCGTGAGGAAAGCCCCCTTGGGGAGATATTCCAGGGCTTCTTTGGTTAATTCGTTATAGGGAATTTCTTTTAACATTAAAACACCTCCAACCAGTATCTCCCAGCATTATACCATAAATGAGCGGAAAGCCAAAACCTTGAGTCTTGCTAAAATATGATACAATAATAAAGTATTGTTGATTTAGATGAAAATATACTTGTAGGAGACGAGGAGTTCAGGATGAAAAAAATAACCACACTGCTCTTTGATCTGGATGGGGTATTAATTAATTCTTTTGCTGATGTGGCAGATGCTCTTAATTACGCTTTTAAGGCCGTAGGGGCTCCGGAAAAAAGCTACGAGGAGATAAAAAGCATCTTTGGTTATGGGGCGAAAAACCTGGTAGCTGACGGACTGGGCAAGAAATACGCCAGCTATTTTAACGAGGCAATGGTCACTTTTAAGGAGCGGTACCTGGCTACCTGTCTCAATAAAACAAAACTGTATCCTGGCGTGAAAGAGGTTTTAAACCACTTTAAGGACAAAAATCTGGCGGTTGTAACCAATAAGAGTGAGTTCTTTTCCCGCTATATCCTGGAACAACTGGGTGTTGGCCAATACTTTCGTTATATCGTAGGACCGGAATCTGTAAGCTGTTTAAAACCACACCCTGAAGGGATCCTGCTTTTACTAGAGTGCTTCCGGGCTGACGCTGAAGAAAGTGTGATGGTGGGCGATTTCCCATCGGATATCGAAGCGGGCAAAGCCGCCGGGATTCTTACCTGCGGCGCTTATTACGGCTATGGTGACAGGACAGGATTACAGGAGGCAAAAGCTGACTGTTACATTGAAAATATCTTTGAACTTAAGGATTTGTTTTTTTAATGTGCCATCTTCAAGGGTTATTTAAAGGAGAGTGAGTTGCTTGTACGGAGGAAATCATGAAACTTCAGGGAGTGACACTGTTAGGGAGTTTAGATTTTCTTCTAAAATTCCCCGCAAATTGATAACGGTCCTGGCTGTAATTCTGCTTTTCAGCCTCTTCCGGTTTTTTGTCTCCTTTAAACTGGATTGGACCTGGTTCAGTGTTTTAGGTTACGGGCCTGTCTTTTGGAAGTCCTTCTTCGCCAAGGTCCTGGTAAGAGGAGGAATTTTTACAGCTGCCCTCGCTCTAAATTTTCTTAATCTTTATCTGGTCTTTAAAGTGGCCAAAAAACCCCCGAAACTTTTAATTATCCTGCCCTTAGCCGTCTTCCTGGCTTTTATTGTGATGGGTAATTCAGGAGACCTGTGGCTGGCCATTCTAAAATTTCTAAATGCTGAGCCCTTTGGTTTAACGGATCCCCAGTTTCGACTGGATATTGGTTTTTATGTATTTAAACTGCCCGTCCTGTGGCTGGTCTACCGGGTAGTGAATGTCTGGCTCCTGGTGAACCTGGTGGCGGCTCTTACCCTTTACTTGGTACTTTTTCCCCGGCGTAGCGAGGTTTCCTTCCAGAACATAACCAGGCGTATATTCAGCGACGAGGAAAAGAAAGGGCTCAACCATATTGGGATACTACTGGGATTGCTCATGGCCTGGCAAGCTGTGCAGTATAAACTATCCACTTATGAGCTCTTATATTCCCAGGCAGGTTCTGTCATTGGTGCGGGTGCTGCCGATATAGGGGCCAGGCTCCCCGCTTATTACCTTATGATGATTTTCTCTGTGGTAATAGGTCTGTTGATTGCTCTTACTTTTAGTAAACGCATGTTTCTTGCCGTCACTGCCATTCCTGTCTTTTTCCTGGTGACCTTCCTTGCTGCGGGAGTGTTTCCCGGTTTATATCAGAAATTTATTGTGGCTCCTGATGAACTGGGCCGGGAAAAGCCCTATTTGGAACGCAACATTATGTACACCCGTTTGGCCTATGGCTTGGATAAATTGACAGAGGTTGAGTATCCGGTGGGTGAACTAACGGCCCGGGATCTTGAGGAAAACAGAAAAACCATCGACAATATCAGGCTTTTGGATCACCGGGCTACGAAAAGTACCTATGGCCAGCAGCAGGAGATACGTTCCTATTACGATTTCGTCGATGTGGATGTGGACCGTTACCTGATGAACGGCAAATTGACCCAGGTTTTCCTGGCAGGGCGGGAACTGAACCAGCAGGCCCTGCCGGAACAGGCCAGGACCTTTAATAACCTGATGTTTAAATACACCCATGGCTTCGGGTTAGCCATGAGCCCGGCCAATATGATTACTGAGGCGGGTTTGCCCCAGTATTTCATCAAAGATATACCGCCCCAGTCTTCCCTTTTTCCTATTATGGAACCGCGGATATATTTTGGTGAGGCTACCAAAAATAATGTCATCGTCAACACGGGCCTCAAAGAGTTCGATTACCCTGTAGGTGACGATAATCAGGAATACCTTTACCAGGGAAAAAAAGGCATTCCCATGAGCTTTTTAAATAAACTACTTTTAACCATCAGGGATATGGAGTTTAAATACCTACTCTCCGGTTATATTACTCCGGAGAGCCAGTATCTGGAGACACGCCATATCAAAGAACGTGTCCAACGAATTGCACCTTTTCTTCTCTATGACCAGGATCCCTACCTGGTTCTGGGGAAAGACGGCAAGCTCTATTACTTCATGGATGCCTATACCGTTACCGACAAGTTCCCCTATTCCCAGGCTGTTGATGGTAAAAATGGTTTTAACTACTTCAGAAACAGTGTGAAAATCATCCTCGATGCCTATTCGGGTGAGGTCAATTATTATCTCCTTGACCAGGGTGATCCTATTGTCAGGGTCTACGCCAAAATTTATCCCGGTTTATTCAAACCCTGGGAGGCATTTCCCCAGGACTTGAAAGAACATATCCGCTATCCGGAAGATCTCTTTAACATCCAGTCCTTGATTTTACGGGATTATCATATGAGCAATCCTACTGTTTTTTATAACCGGGAAGACAGGTGGGAGTTAGCCCAGGAACTGTACTGGGGTAAAGGGCAGGTTCAGGAACCTTATTATAGCATTATTAAACTTCCGGGAGAAAAAGTGGAAGAGTTCGTTTTGATGCGTTCCTTCACTCCTACGGGCAAACAAAACATGGTGGCCTGGCTGGCGGGGCGTTCCGACGGTGCCAATTACGGGAAGCTTTTGCTTTACAAGTTCCCCAAAGGGGTCCAGGTTCCGGGTACCATGCAGGTGGAATCTGTTATAGACCAGGATCCTTACATTTCAGGGCAGTTAACCCTCTGGGGCCAGGGCGGCAGCCGGGTCCTCCGGGGTAATCTCCTGGTTTATCCCATCGGCGGCTCCCTCCTCTATGTGGAACCCCTTTATATCGAGGCGGAGCAAAATAAGTTTCCGCAATTAAAGAAAGTTCTGGTCTTTTACCAAGACAAGATTGTCATGGAAGATACCCTGGAAAAAGCCTTGAATGCTTTATTTGGCACAACTACCCCTGCACCTGCACCTGCGGACCCTGGCGGTATACCTTTGCCTCCGGCAGAAACCGAGGTCGGGGAATTAATCAAACGCTTGATTACTTTGCACAAGGAAAGTAAGGAAAAGCTGAAGGCCGGCGACTGGGCAGAATACGGCCAGCTGCAGAATGAGATTGACAGGATCATTCGGTCTTTAGAAGAGAAGAGCTAAGGTGATTACCATGGATTTAACAAATTGCAGAATCTGTCCCTGGGAATGTGGCGTGAACCGGCTGGCAGGGGAAAAAGGAGTCTGCCAGGCCGGAGCAGAACTGAAGATAGCCAAGGCTTTTCTTCATCCCTGGGAAGAACCCTGTATCAGCGGCACGCGGGGCTCGGGGACCATTTTTTTTACCCACTGCAACTTAAAATGTGTTTATTGCCAAAACTATAAAATCAGTCAGGAGCACTTTGGTAGGGAAATCTCTCTATCTCGTTTTGCTGACATCTGTCTTTCCTTGCAGGAAAAGGGGGCTCACAATATCAATCTGGTATCGCCTACCCAGTTTATCCCCCAGGTAAAAGCAGGGCTAAAAGAAGCTAAGGTCAGGGGGCTTTCTATACCCGTGGTTTATAACTGTAACGGTTATGAGAAGGTGGAAACCCTTAAAGAACTGGCAGGTCTCATTGATGTGTATTTACCTGATCTCAAGTATTTTTCCAATGAGTACGCCGTGAAGTATTCTGGTGTCCCTAACTATTTTTCCATTGCCACCGAAGCCATCAAGGAGATGTACAGGCAGGTGGGGATTCCACAATTTGATGGCGAAGGAATCATCTGGAAAGGATTAATCATCAGGCATCTTTTGTTACCGGGTCTCACAGAGGATTCACGAAAAATACTGGAGTGGATTGCCCGAACCCTTCGCCGGGAGGTTTATATTAGTTTGATGGGGCAGTATACTCCCGTATACCGTGCTCATGTATTTCCCGAATTAGCCCGTCCTGTTACAGAAGAGGCTTATGAGGAAATCATTGATTATTTTCTTCGTATAGGTTTAGACAATGGTTTTGTCCAGGAACTAACTTCTTCCGACACCAGTTATATTCCGGATTTTGATTTAGCGGGTGTTGAGTAAATGAATATTGTATACTCTAAGAAAAGTCTCTTGTCAGTTTTAAAAAAATATGCTATTCTGACAGCATAAATTAATAAAAATATTTTGAGGGCAAAGGCGTTCTCAAAAAGATTGATGTTAATCATCTTTTTGTGGCGCCTTTCTTTTTTATTTATTTTAGCTGAATGAAAGGGGAAATAAGCCATGAAAATTTTTGGTGCCAATGTTTTTACGGATGCCGTGATGCGAGAGAGATTACCCAAGAATGTTTACAAATCCTTAAAGAAGACCATTGATGAAGGACTGCCTTTAGATCCTTCCATAGCTGAAGTAGTAGCCAGTGCCATGAAGGACTGGGCTATTGAGAGGGGAGCTACCCATTTTACCCACTGGTTTCAACCCATGACAGGCGTTACTGCCGAAAAGCACGAATCTTTTATCTCTCCTACCTCCGATGGGAAAGTGATTATGGAGTTCTCGGGGAAAGAATTGATTAAAGGTGAACCCGATGCATCCTCTTTCCCCAGCGGCGGTCTCCGTGCCACTTTCGAAGCCAGGGGATATACAGCCTGGGACTGCACTTCCCCTGCTTTCCTCAAGGAAGATGCGGGCGGCGTTACCCTTTGCATACCTACAGCTTTCTGTTCCTATACCGGGGAAGCCTTGGATAAGAAAACCCCTCTTTTAAGGTCCATGGAGGCCCTCTCCAAACAGGCCCTCCGCATTCTAAGACTATTTGGCAATACTACCGCCACACGAGTTATTGCTACCGTTGGCCCGGAACAGGAGTATTTCCTGATTGATAAAAAATTCTATGAGCAAAGAAAAGATCTGATGCTGGCCGGCAGAACTCTCTTTGGGGCTATGCCGCCCAAAGGGCAGGAACTGGAAGACCATTATTTTGGCAGTATTAAAGAGCGTATTGCTGCCTTTATGAAAGAAGTGAATATGGAACTCTGGAAACTGGGGGTATCTGCCAAGACCCAGCATAATGAAGTAGCACCTGCCCAGTATGAAATTGCCCCCATTTTTAATACCACCAATATTGCTACAGATCATAACCAGCTGGTGATGGATACCCTGAAAAAAGTGGCCAACAGGCACGGTCTGGTTTGTCTCTTGCATGAAAAACCTTTTGCCGGCGTAAACGGTTCCGGTAAGCATAACAACTGGTCTATGTCTACCAATGATGGGCAAAACCTCCTGGAACCCGGAACTACACCCCATGAAAATGCCCAGTTCTTAACTTTCCTGTGTGCCGTCATTAAAGCCGTGGATGATTATGCCGATTTACTCCGCGTATCCTGTGCTAACCCGGGTAATGATCACCGGCTGGGGGCCAATGAAGCACCGCCTGCTATTATTTCCGTTTTCCTTGGTGAACAATTAACAGACATCTTTGAGCAGTTAGGGAACGGCGGACCCAAAAGCTCTAAACAGGGCGGTCAGCTGACCATTGGTGTTACTACCCTGCCTCCTCTTCCCAAGGATTCTACGGATAGAAACAGGACGTCGCCGTTCGCTTTTACCGGTAACAAATTCGAGTTCCGCATGGTTCCCTCTTCCCTCTCTATTGCTGGTCCCAATGTGGTGCTTAATACTATCGTGGCGGAAGTTCTTTCCCAGATAGCAGATCGACTGGAGAAAGCTGAAGATTTCAATGCCGAGTTACAGGCAGTGCTTAAAGAAATTGCTACCAACCATAAGAGGATTGTTTTTAACGGCAACAATTACTCTGAAGAATGGGTAGAAGAGGCAGCAAGAAGAGGTTTGCCTAATATAAAATCTACTGTGGAAGCTATACCTGCCCTTATTACGGAAAAGGCTATCAGATTATTCAGCAAGCATGGTGTGCTGAATGAAACGGAATTACATTCCCGTTATGAAATTCTCCTGGAACAATACTGCAAGCAGATTAACATTGAAGCCCAGACCATGATCTTTATGGCCAAACGGCAAATCCTCCCTGCTGCTGCCAAGTATGCCGCTCTCCTCGCTAATTCTATCAATGCTGTGAAGAGCGCCGCCGCCGGGGCTGATGTATCCGCCCAGGTGGAAACCCTGGAGGAAGTATCGGCAGTACTGGCTTCCTTCAAGAAAAAACTCGCCGCCCTGGAGAAAGTAACGGCCGAGGCTAAAGGATTAGAAGGCGATATTTATGAGCAGGGTGTCTTCTATCGCGATGTTGTCTTTAAGGCCATGGGTGAACTCCGGATGGATGGTGATAAGCTGGAAACTCTCGTAGACTCGGCTCTCTGGCCCATTCCCACCTATGCGGAAATGTTGTTTTTGATCTAACTTTTTTAAGCTAACCACTCCCTTAATATTAACCACTCCAGAAAAAAGGTTGAGATGAAGTCTCAACCTTTTTTCGCGGTGCGCCAGGGGCTGGGCGTTGCTATTCATCTAGCGGCTTGAAAACAATTTTGTTTCTACCCGTGGTTTTTGCCGAATAGAGTGCCATATCCGAGACATTGATGATTTTATTCATAGTCAACGTCTTTTTCAATTTTAGTCTACCAGGCTTTGGAACGTGGCGGGTTTATCAGGGTACTGGTAGAGAATCAGCGTGTTTACCTGGCAGGTCAGGCTATAACAAAAATAGTTGTAATATACAATATTTGCAGGAGGTGTAGTAATGAGCCATTTATCTTTAGCTGGGGTAAAGCATCACGGACAGGTCCTGGTCAATGGGGAACCCTTCCTCCTCAAAAACCGGATTAAACCAGGTGACCATATTTCCCTCAGCTATCCTCCTCAGCAGACCAGTAAATATTTAGAGCCACAGTATCTTCCCCTTGACATGTAATAACGTAAGGACTAAAAAGTATGTACAATTATAGAATTCTGTTATAAAATCATTACATTGATATTATTATTACCATCTCGTTATATAGGTTGAGGGAATTATGGGAACATTTCTACGAACAAATGGACGACAGTTGTTACACTTGGCTTTTTTTCTAGTTTATTTAACCTCAGTTATGACCCAAATATCTCTATTCAATGTAATACTGGCCATCCTGCTGTTACTCTTAGTGGGACAAGCAGTGTTTGGGGCTTCTTCTTCGAACTTGAGGGTATCACTGGTGTTATTTGCCTTGGGGGGAGCAAGTCTCGCTTTTTCAGGTGCTCCTGTAAAGGATTGGCTAACGGCTTTGACTTTTAATGCCGGCCTCGTTGCCTTATTCATTGCACTTCCTTTTTTTTCCTTTCTTCTTTATTATGAGGATTTTCATCAAGCTATTACGGATTTTTTCCAGAAATATATCAGGGGAAAATCAGGCTTTAATATTCTTACGGCATGGCTTTCCTTTATTTTGGGTGCTATCTTAAACCTGGCGGGCGTACATATGTTATACCATCTCTTGGAGAAAAACGCCGACTATTTTAAAAATAGGACAGGCTTTTACCAGGCTTTGGTAAGGGGGAATCTGGCCGGGGTATTCTGGGCCCCTAATTTTATGTCCGTGGCTGTTGTCCTGCAATATGTAAACTTATCCTGGCTACAAATTGCTCCTATAGGTTTTCTGCTCTCTGTTATGTTGTTAGGTTTTATTTCCCTTCTCTTTATCATTGGTGATAAAGGAAATGAAAAAAAAGCTTTGCGGCAAAGGGAATCCCAAGATTTTTCCTGGAAACTAATGTTCCATTTCTTGCTTGTTCATATCGGTCTGATCTTTATGGTGAGTCTCTTTAATGTTTTTACACCATATAAAATTCTGACCATTGTACCATTGGTAGCCTTGATATATCCATTACTATTAGCCCTTATCCAGAATAAAACCAGCATTTACTTAAAACAGCTGGATCATTATTACCATTGCTCTCTTTTAAAGCTTAAGAATGAAGTTCTGCTCTTTGCTTGTGTAGGCTTTTTCGGTAAAGCCCTGGACATTACAGGCATGGGGGCCTGGGTATCCCGGTATATACCCTTGCAGCAGATTTCCATTCCTGCACTGGCTGTTTTCATTGTTATTTCCGGCATGGGGGTATTATCGTCAGCAGGCATTCATCCTGTAGTATCCATCTCTGCTTTAGCTACCACCATAGGATACAATACCCTGGGTATATCTCCCCAGGCTTATGCTTATACTTTGCTGTTGGGTTACGCCATAGCCGTTATGGTTTCTCCCTTTTCCGGGATGTCTCTGGTCATGTCAGGGTTAATCGGGAAAGATCCATGGAATGCTGTACCTCGTTATAACATCCTTTTTGCTCTGGCTATTACCTGCGTGTATTCATTGATTTTACCCTTCATATAAAAAGAAAAAGAAGAATATGGCAAAATATAGTAAGACCTTCCTTATGGGAAGGTCTTCTCAATCTACCTTTATTCTTTTGGCAGCCTACTCCTTTTCTCAATGCCAAGTAAAAGTAGCTTTAGTAACTAAGCATAACATCTAAAATTTTAGTGTTTTTTCTTGGAGGATTATGGAGAAATATTTCGAATAATATGTGATATATAAAAAAAAAAAGGAGGAATAGAAGGATATGGAGAGAATGGTAGGGCAA
>CAZWTM010000052.1:0-17886 GCA_964637385.1 uncultured Peptococcaceae bacterium | reverse complement strand
CAATAAAGA
The DNA here is from genome assembly GCA_964637385.1 of uncultured Peptococcaceae bacterium. GTDB lineage: Bacteria > Bacillota > Peptococcia > DRI-13 > DRI-13 > Thermanaerosceptrum. The sequence continues at coordinate 17,877 of CAZWTM010000052.1, read as the reverse complement.
CAAGATGGTGATATATCCCCATTGAATAATTAAGGAATGATGAAAGGAGTGTATTTCCATGTTGTCGATGGTTAAGCGTCTTCTGGTAGAAGAAAAAGGTCAGGGTATGGCCGAATATGGACTCATTTTGGCTCTGGTAGCTTTAGTGGTTGTTACTGGTCTTACTGTTCTCTCTGGCGGTTTAAATGGACTCTTTGACAGGGTGAACGGCCAGTTAGGTACTGCTTCCGGCTCCGGTACCAGTTCTTAATGATGAGTATGGTTAATAACTCTAACAGGCCCTACTTAAGTTTCCTTAGGTAGGGCCCCTTTGTCCCGAGATTTTTTGGAGAAGGGAAGTGTTTCCCCTGTGGATTGACGTTCTTCTTTTTACACTCTTAGTGATTTGCAGTTATACGGATTTAAGGTACGGCAGGATTCCCAACATAGTGTTGCTACCCGTAGCTTTCTTATCTTTAGTTATACACCTCTGGCAGGGGGGATTACAGGGAATCTTGTTATGGGCTCAGGGACTGGGATTGGGAGTGGCTTTATTCATTCTCCCTTTTCTTGGAGGTGGGCTTGGAGCGGGAGATGTCAAACTCCTGGGAGTAATAGGCGCCATGAAAGGACCCACTTTCGTTTTCTATTGTTTTTTAGCGACGGCCCTGATGGGAGGTTTAATTTCGATACTGATTCTCCTTTATCAAAGAAAATTGGCCCCAACCCTCAAGCAAATAAGTGCTGGTCTTAAAATACTTTTTTGTTCTGGTTTGACCCTTTGTAATTTGCCACGCTTGGAAGAAAATGACGGAAACAGTAGCGTTTTTCCCTATGGGATTGCCATTGTTTTAGGCACGATTACGACTTACTGGGTGATATGAATGTGGAAAAAGATTGTGGAAAAAGAAAAGGGTCAAGCCCTGGTGGAGATGGCCCTCGTACTTCCGATTCTATTGCTTTTGTTATTTGGCATTATCGAATTTGGCCGGATTTTTAGCGCCGGGCTGGTGGTAAACCTGGGAGCCCGGGAAGGTGCCCGTTTAGGGGCGATAGGAGCAACAGACAGTGCCATTGTCACGCGGGTCCAGAATACGGCGATTAATCTTGATGTGTCTCAACTGTCCGTTGCAATTACACCTGGGGAAACTGACCGGAAGAGAGGCGGAGAGGTAAGGGTACAGGTAAGTTATCCCGTAGTAGTCTTTGCTCCTTTTATTTCAGCCTTTACCGGTAATACGGTAACCGTTGAAGGAACCAGTGTCATGCGGGTAGAGTAGGAGAGGTCCCCATGAAAAGAATTGCTATCAAAATTACTACACTGCTTAAGATATTGGCCGGGGGAGAAAGGGGTTCAGCCCTGGTTCTTGTGGCTTTAGCCCTGACGGTGCTGTTAGCCGCAGTAGCCCTTGTTACCGATGTGGGTATCATTTTCCTGAACAGGGTACAGGTAGCCAATGCCGCAGATGCTGCCGCCCTGGCCGGGGTACAGGCTTTACCCGCCGATGAAACTCGGGCTGTATTACTGGCACAGGATTATGGTACGAGAAATAATGTACCGGATATCAATGTAGAAGTAACGGAAAATAAACGGGAGATTAAAGTAACGGCCCAGCGCACGACTAACTTACTGTTTGCCCGGATCATGGGGTATACCACGACTTCAGCTCAAGCCCAGGCCCGGGCTAAACTGGAGCCCCTGACGGGGGTTAAGGGAATCGTACCTCTGGGGATAGAAGAGCAGCCTTTGATTTTTGGCGAAACCTATATCTTAAAGTATGCTGCTGGATCCGAACCTGGTGGAGAATTCCATTCCGGGTGGCTGGGGATTCTGGCCTTACAGGGCCCCGGGGCCAAACTATATGAGGAAGATTTAATGTATGGTTTTGACCAGGAAGTAAAAGTAGGAAACCTGCTGAATATCCAGACCGGCAATATTTCGGGGAAAACCCAATCCGGAGTCCAGTACAGAATTGATCAATGCAAGCATATTCCTACCTGTACGCCCGATCATTACGAAAAAGATTGCCCGAAAATCCTTTTAGTTCCCGTGATTAAGCCATATGACAGTAAACGAGTCCAGGTCGCAGGCTTTGCCGCCTTTTTGGTGGAGGCTGTGGCCGGTATGGGTAATGAAAACTATATTACAGGACAGTTCCTTTATCATACCATCTCCGGAACCAGTTCTCCCACAGGACCGGATAATGGGATTTATGTCCCCAGATTGATTCAATAAACAATCTAACAATATTTATAGATTTATAGGGGTGGAGGGAACAATTCTTGAAAAACAAGCTCATTATTATACTTTCCATAGTTTTCGGTCTGTTTACCAGTTATTTGATCTATGACTATTTGACTAAAGTTGAACAGAGCATGACAAATTTAGAGTACGGTGAGGTGGTAGTAGCCGCCGGGGATATTACTGGGAAAACCCTTCTTACTGCTGAAATGCTGGAGGTAAAAAAAATACCTGTGGATTATATCCACCCCCAGGCAGCCCGAAAAAAGGAAGAGGTCATGGGGAATATCACCCTTGCACCCCTTACCCAGGGTGAACAGGTTTTGAAAAAGAAGATTGCCAAACAGAGTGATATGAAGAACGGTTTGGCTTATATAGTACCCGTTGGCAAAAGGGCTTTAACTCTGGCTGTCGATGAAGTAAGTGGGATTGCGGGGCTGATTAAGCCGGGTGACCATGTTGACGTGGTGGCTACTGTTAATATACCTGACCCTTCGGGTTTAAAAGAAACCCCTCATTCCCTGGTGGTGCTGCAGGATTTGCAGGTTTTGGCGGTGGGCCGGACCTTAGATGATAAAGGCGACAGTAAGTCTACAGTGGAGAACAAGACGGTTACCGTCGCCGTAACGGTGGAACAATCCCGCCCCCTGATCCTGGCCAGTCAGAAGGGAACTATCCGGCTCATGCTCCGTTCACCTGTTGATACGGGTGTTGTTTATACTGCGCCTTTTAAAGCAGCTAATTTCCTGCAATAAGGATGTGAGATTTGATGGAAGCCATTCGTGTCCTGCTGGTGGATGATACCGAGGAAACCAGAGATAATGTGCGCCGTATCCTTGCTTTTGACAAAGATATCGCCGTTATTGGCGAGGCCCGGGACGGCCTGGAGGCTATCCAGAAAGTTCAGGCCCTTCAGCCAGATGTGGTCTTGATGGATGTAAACATGCCCAAACTCGATGGGATTTCTGCTACGGAACGGATTTCCCTGGAACACCCTGGCTGTGCCGTAATCTTTCTTAGTGTGCAGGGAGAACCGGAGTATCTCCGGAAGGCCATGATGGTGGGAGCCCGTGACTACCTGGTAAAACCCTTTAGTGGTGATGAATTGATGGATACCATCAAACGGGTGCATCAATTGGAAACAAAACGGGTTGTCCCGGGCAGGGAAAGTAAGACAACTCACTTTAAGCCCCAGGTGGTTACCGTCTTCGGTACCAAGGGGGGGGTGGGTAAAACCACTATTGCTGTTAACCTGGCCATCCTCTTAGCAAACACCAAGAAAAAAGTGGTCATTGTAGATTTAGACTTACAGTTTGGCGATGTTTCCGTTTTTCTTAATCTCCTGCCCAAAAGAACTATGGCGGAGCTGGCCCAAGAGGGACATAACCCGGATATTGATCTGGTGGAATCCTATATGATTCCTCACTTATCGGGGATTAAAATTCTTCCTGCCCCGGGTAGACCGGAATATGCCGAGTTGATCACACCTCCCCAGGTGGAAAAGGTGATCAGCCTCTTAAAACAGCACTATGACTATGTGGTGATTGACACTCCCCCCTTGTTTAACGAAACCAATCTTGCGGCCCTGGACCTTTCCACTCAGGTCTTTTTGGCCTTGACTTTGGATCTGGCTACCATTAAAAACGTGAAATTAAGCATGGAACTCCTGGATTCTCTCCATCACCGGGGTAAGACCAAATTAATCCTCAACAGGGCTTCGGAAGACATGGGCATCAAAATCAGCAATGCTGAAGAGACTTTAGATTTCTTGATAGCTGCCCAAATTCCCAGTGATGGTAAACTGTGTATCTCCGCCCTTAACAAAGGAATACCTTTTGTCCTGTCAGATCCCCATGCCAAGGTAAGCCAGGCCATCCGTAACATTGCTGACCTGGTGATTAAAGATAAGGGTTACCAGGAAGATTTAAAGGAACAGCGGCGGGGCAGTTTCTTAGGGAGACTCTTTAAATAGCGGGTGATGGACGATGTCGCTCTTACAGCGCCTGGAAAAAGAAAAAGGCATAAAAATAGGGCCGGGAACTGCAGAAAATAAACCCCAGGCCTTGAAAACAGGTGATCCTTACCAGGAGTTGAAAAGCAAAGTGCATAAAGAAGTAATTGAGGTGATGGACACGGAGCTCCTGGCACAGAAGGACCTGTCATCCCCTTTCCTGCCTCCGGAAGAACTCAGTCTAAAAGTGGAGGAACTGGTCAATGCCATTGTGGACCGCGATGCTTCCCATCTCACCAGGACAGAACGACAGAAAATTATTAAGGAAATACTGGATGAGGTGATCGGGTTAGGGCCAATTGAACAGTTAATCAAAGACCCTGAAATCTCTGAAATCATGGTCAACGGTCCCCGTCAGATTTTTGTGGAACGTGGGGGGAAACTGGAAAAAGTGCCTTTTACCTTCCGCAATAATGAGCACGTACTGCATATTATCGATAAAATCGTTTCCCCTCTGGGGCGCAGAATTGATGAAGCCATGCCGATGGTGGATGCCCGTTTGCCTGATGGTTCCCGGGTTAATGCCATCATTCCTCCCCTGGCCATTACTGGCCCCACCATCACCATTAGAAAATTTTCCCGGGATCCCTTAACCATTCACGATTTAATCCGCTTTGGTACTTTAACTCCCAAAATGGCAACTTTTCTGGAAGCCTGTGTAAAGGCGCGTCTCAACATTGTCATTTCCGGGGGAACGGGCAGTGGGAAAACCAGTACCTTAAATGTTTTATCTTCCTTTATCCCGGAAAATGAACGGATCGTTACTATAGAGGATGCTGCCGAATTACAGCTACGGCAGGAACATGTCATTACTTTGGAGAGCCGTCCCCCCAATATTGAGGGGAAAGGAGCCATCAGCATCCGTGACCTGGTGCGTAACTCTCTAAGGATGCGTCCTGACCGTATCGTTATCGGCGAAGTTCGTTCGGGGGAGGCTTTAGATATGCTCCAGGCCATGAACACCGGCCATGATGGCTCTCTTACTACTGCTCACGCCAATTCACCCCGGGATATTCTGTCCCGTTTGGAAACCATGGTCTTAATGGCGGGGATGGACTTGCCCGTGCGGGCTATCCGGGAACAGATGGCCTCTGCCCTTGACCTGATTGTCCAGCAGGCCCGCCTGCGGGACGGTAGCCGGAAGATTACCCATATTACGGAAGTCCTGGGCATGGAAGGGGATGTGATAACCCTTCAGGATATCTTCCGCTATGAAAATGAAGGTTATGATGACAGGGGAAGATTGAAGGGGCGTTTTGTAGCCACGGGCGTCAGGCCCAAGTTTATGGACAAGTTCCTGGCGGCGGGTGTCAGTGTCCCCGAAGATGTATTTTTTTAGTAGGAGCGTTAGAAATGAAACTTATACTTATCAGTGTTACGGCTTTTCTAGCTGTATTTTTAGCCTTATTATGGCTCTACTACTGGGCTACCCGGGGAAAGAGAGAGATGAGTGCCCGTTTGGAAAAGTTTACAGATACCTCCCGTAAAGTGCGAACAGAAGAGGAAGACAAAGAACGAAAGCTTAACTTAAAGAACCTTTTAGGTAGGGCTGGTCAGATCTTTGTCCGGCGGGGGATGACCAAACAGCTGGAGTATCAGATGATCAAAGCCGATATCCCTCTCCGGGGTGAAGAATTTCTGACAGCCTGGATATTTACTGCCCTGGTTCCTGGAACATTAATCTACATTCTAAGCGGGAAAATGACCTTAAGCTTCTTAAGCTACGTACTGGGCATTCTTTTACCCCCGTTACTTATTAGTACAGCCCAGCAGAAACGCTTTAAAAAATTCGATCAGCAGATCAGTGACTCCCTGGCCATTATGTCCAACGCCCTGCGGGCAGGATTCAGTTTCATGCAGACCCTGGAGATGGTAAGCCGGGAGATGCCCAACCCCATTGCCAAGGAATTTGCCCGGACTTTGCGGGAGATGAATCTGGGAACTCCCGTGGAACAGGCCCTGCATAATCTGACTAAACGTGTAGCCAGTGATGACCTGGACCTGGTGGTGACAGCTGTCCTTATCCAAAGGCAGGTAGGGGGGAACCTGGCTGAAATTCTAGATAATATTTCTTTTACCATTCGCGAAAGAGTAAGGATTCAGGGGGAAATCAAGACCCTGACGGCCCAGGGCAAAATATCCGGCCTTATTATTGGGCTGATTCCTCCTTTCTTAATCATTATCCTGCTTTTAATAAACCCTGCTTATCTTAAACCTTTGTTCCAATCCCCTCTGGGTCTGGCTATGCTGGCGGGAGGGGTGATCAGTGAGTTAATTGGTTTAATGATCATCAAGAAGATCATCACCATTGACATTTGAGGAGGGACTTTATGCTTCTAATATTGCTTATGGCCTTTCTCTTTGCTTGTACCTTAGTTATAGCATTTTTTCAATCCCTCTTCCGGGAACAAAATGAGCTAAACATACGCCTGAAGAAGTTTACCACCAGTCAGGTCCGGCAAAAACAGCAGGAAGAAGATGAACTGAGTAAACCTTTTTCGGAACGGGTCATCAGACCTTTTATCGGGTGGCTCTCCACCCTGGTCACCCGTTTTACTCCCGGCAAAAGCCGGGAAAAATTACAGCAAGCTTTACAGTTTGCAGGTAACCCTGGCAATCTAAAGGCCCTTGAATATCAAGCCCTCCATTTTCTTTTAGTAATTGTTGCGGTAATGGGGGGCTGGGGATTGGCCTGGCTCACCCGCAAAGGTTTCTTAGAGCAGTTTGCCATGGCTTTTCTCCTGGGGTTAACTGGCTATCTGCTGGGCAAAGTTTACCTCTCTACCAGGACCAGGCGGCGCCAGATGGCGATGCAGAAGGAACTGCCCGATGTGCTGGACCTTTTAACCGTCAGCGTGGAAGCGGGCTTAGGGTTTGATGCTGCGCTTTTACGGGTTGTGGAAAAGTCTAAGGGAGTATTGGCCAAAGAGTTCGTGACTACCTTGCAGGAACTGCAGATGGGGAAATCCCGCCGGGAGGCCCTGCGGGATCTAGGTAAGCGTACCGGAGTAGATGATATTCTCACTTTTGTAGGGGCTATGATTCAGGCTGACCAGCTAGGGGTTTCTATTGCCAAGATTCTTCGTACCCAGGCGGAGCAGGTACGAATTAAACGGCGCCAGCGGGTGGAAGAAAAAGCCATGAAAGCACCCATCAAAATGCTGATTCCTTTGGTCTTCTTTATTTTTCCCAGTATTTTTATTGTCTTGTTGGGCCCTGCAGCCATGCAGATATATAAACAATTCCTGGGAGGACGGTAAAGTTTGGAAGCAGTTGTAGTAAAAAACGGTAAAGTCATTGGCAGCAAAATTAAGGTTGTGGATACATTTTGGGGTCGTTTAAAGGGACTTTTAGGGGAAAAACAGCTGGAAGAAGGGCGGGGGTTGCTTTTACGGCCCTGCCGGCAGGTTCATACCTGGTTCATGAACTTTGCCATCGATGTTGTGTTTCTCGATGAATTCGGGAAGATAGTAGGTTTGCAAAAAGAAATGGAAGCAGGCCAGATTAGTCCCAAATATAAAAGGGCCTGGCAGGCTTTAGAACTTTCTTCCGGTTCCATAGAAAAATATTCTTTAGAGAAGGGCGATTATTTGAAATTTCTTTATCTCCAATAAAGAGAGCTTTCACCTGGTAGAAAGAGGGTATAGTCCTTATGGTATTAAAGCGTATTTAAACCTCTATAATCATATCAATACCAGCATCCCTAAATAAGCGGCTAGCAAAAAATATTATTTGAATATGACAATTCAAGTATATATTACTAAATGATGGAAATAATACTAACAACAGCTCAAAATTACAATTAGGAGGAAAATTTATGGAAATGCAGTTGTTGTTAGAAAAAACCAGAATCCTGCACCAATTACTACAAAAATCAGCAAGTCAAACCCTTAATTTTAATATGATTGCTGATGAACTGTCGCGGGTCATTGAAGCCAGCGTCTATGTAATTGGCAGGAAAGGTAAGCTCTTGGGTAAGACTGAAATCAGTTCAACCTATGGCGGTTTATTCAGTCCTGAGGAATTAGCCAATGGACAGGTCTCCGAGAGCAATCTCCAGTGGGTCTTTGGTTATACCCATACAGAGGTAAATTTCATGCCCAAGGATACCAATTTTGACTGTATCCTGGCTCCCGTATTCGGCAGCGGCGAAAGAATGGGAACAGTGGTTTACGCCCGCGAGGACCGTCCCTACACCCCTGCCGAGATTATTCTGGCGGAATACGGTGCCAGCGTAGCCGGGATGCAAATTCTCAGGAGCGCCAACGAGAAAATGGAGAATGAAGCCCGCAAGAAGACGGTGGTCCAGCTGGCCCTGGAGGTTCTCTCTTACTCAGAGCTGGAGGCCGTTAAGTACATCTTCAGTGAAATCGAAGGCAGTGAAGGCTTCCTGGTAGCCAGCAAACTGGCCGAGGAGTACAAGCTTACCCGTTCCGTCATTGTTAATGCCCTGCGCAAACTGGAAAGTGCCGGTGTTATTGATGCCAGGTCCCTGGGGATGAAGGGAACTTATATTAAAGTCTTAAACGACTATCTCTACGAACAATTAGCCAATATTTAATGTAACAAAATACAGGCTGTTGGAGGATAACCAACAGCCTGTATTTGTTACAACGACTTCCGATATCCGACTTCCGAATTAACGAAATACATGTGTTGACAAGAAAATACTGCTATTTTATGTATCGGATGTACCGCTGGCACAAGTTTCGCTATGTCGGAAATCGGCGGGGGGATAGTCGAGCCATATAGCAGGGTTTATTGATATAATAATAATTATAATAATAATAGCGAAACAAGAGATTATTACTCATTATCATGATAGGAGATAAAAGGCATGGAGTGGCGGAGCTGGTGGCAAGCCGTCCTGGAGCTGGTTTTTCCGGGGTGGAATTTGTGTCCTTTATGTGGTAGAAATGAAATACAGGGACAGGCTGCTGTTGCCTGTACTAATTGTCTCCAGGAGATACTAAGTTTGAGGGATAGGATAACCCCATGTCCACGCTGCGGCCATTTTGATGGGGAGGAAGACTGTGTCAACTGCCTGGACTGGGATAAGTCTCTAAAGAAGGTGATAGGGGTAGTGCCTTATGAAGGTATTTACCGGGAACTTATCCATAACCTGAAATACTCGGGCAGGCAAGAATTGGCTAAACCCCTGGGGCATCTACTGGCGGAGACGGTAAAAAGGGCTGGTTTCTTAGGGAAAGTTCACTTAGTCATCCCTGTACCTCTCCACCCTTCACGCCATAAAGAACGGGGCTATAACCAGAGTGAGTGGTTGGCGCGGGAGACAGCCAGGGCCCTGTATTTACCCTTGGACAGTCAAAACCTCATCCGGGAGCATTTTGTCAAACCCCAGACAGGTTTGGGCCGGCAGGACAGGTTGAAGAATACAGTGGGGGCATTTGGACTGTTGGATAATCGCAAGATATTAGGGCGAAATATTCTCCTGGTCGATGACATTATGACTACGGGCTCAACCCTCCTGGCCTGTGCCCATACGCTGGCTGAGGGAGGGGCCGGTGAAGTCTATGGAGTTGTTTGGGCAACGGGCGGAACAAAAACACGTACGTGATTTACCGGCAATGTATGGAATATTTTAACAAATAATTGACCATATTCTACCCTGAAATTATCAGTCAGGATGAAGGTTTTGCCCGCATGTGCATAATTGTTAACCGTAAACCGACTTCCGACTGCCGAATTCCGTGGAACTGTGGCGGAAGTGCCGGCAGATTGCGGATTATATAAAAGTAAATCCCCTAAGCAAAGAAAATTTGGGAGTTTAGGAAAAATTTGCAGGAAAGATGACATGTTTTGGCGAATAAAAACGTAAGTGCTATGAAGGGGGAAGACTATCATGGAGTTAAGGAATTGCCCTGAATGTGGCAAGGTCTTTACGTATATTCGCACAAATTTATGTCCTGCTTGTCAACAAAAAGATGAAGAGGACTTTAAGCTTGTCCGCAAGTTTATTGCCCAAAATCCCGGTTGTGACATTCTTGCCGTAAGCGAAGGTACGGGTGTAAGTGAGGCCAAAATAATACGTTACATGCGGGAAGGAAGAATAACGGCGGGAACGAATAATGTGAACCTCCGGATTAATTGTGAAGTCTGTGGAGCACTTATTTCGGGGGGGCGCTTTTGTAAGGAATGCAGTGAGAAGTTAGTTGCCGGTCTCAAAAAGAGCATTCAGGAGGAAAATAAAAAGACTATCGAGGAACTAAAAAAGACAGGTTCGCGTATGCACACTGCAGATTTTTGGAGAAACAGACGTTAGGATATGGAAGAAAGAGTAATAAAGAGCGATATTGAAAGAAAAAGAGTATGCAGCGAATAAATGGGCGAAATGGTCCTAAAAAGGACATTACACCTATCCGATAAAAAGGTAGGTGTAAATTTATTTAAAGAAATATTCCATCACTGTGACCCGTTTACCGTGACCTGAATTATATAACACGGGGATCGGGACACGGGTAGCGGGATTCGTGACCATAGGAAATATACATGAGAGATGATGCGAGGTGTACGTATATGCGGATATTTAACCAGCATATTCCCGGAATTATCAAAGCATATCATCAAAATAAGAATACAATGGGCAAAGCAGAGGAAAAGCCGAAAGTAACCAAAAACGACGGTGTAGAGCTTTCTTCTGAAGCAAGGTATTATGCCATAGCCAGGCAGGCTCTGCAAGAATTGCCTGAAGTAGATGAAGTGAAGGTAAATGAGTTAAAGCAGGCCATTAAATCAGGAACTTATAAGATAAACCATGAGGAAGTTGCTGCAAAAATTCTGGAGGAAAATATTTTTGATAAAATCGTCTAAGGCGGTGCTGAGATGAACCTGGTTTTGGCAGAACTGACCCGTCTCCTCAATCAGCAGAAGGTACTCTACGAAGAACTGCTGGAATTGGCCAAAGAGAAACAGAAAATCTTAGTCAAGGGCTCTCTGGAAGCTTTAGATGCGCTTACCAAGAAGGAGGAGGCCCTTATTTTTCAAGCGGGAAAACTGGAAGAGCAGCGTTACCAATGTGGGCGCCAGGTCACATCTTTGTTGGGACTAAAAGAGGATGTACCCTTAAGCGAGATTTTGGAGAAGGCGCCGCTGGAGTATAAGAAACCCCTGGAAACCGTGCTCCAGGAACTCACTGGGCTCTTCCAGGACTTGACCAGGCTGAACGAGGAAAACACCAACCTTATTCAACAATCTTTACGCTTTGTCAATTTTACTATGGAAGTTATCAGCCAGCAGAGCAAGCCTACTTATACACCGGATAAAGAAGTAAAGACAGACCAGATTAGCAGGCTCTTGGATAAGAAAGTATAGCTAGAACGTTGATCGTTAACCGTGAACCGATACAGTTATGGCTATGCTGAAAGGTTTGATTGATTCATTGGAAAATAGAACGGTTAACGGTTAACGTATCACGGTTAACGAAACTGAGGTTTAGCAGGAGATGATAACATGAGGTCAACCTTTTTCGGCATAAATATAGGTTACAAGGCATTGCAGGCGCAACAAAGAGCACTTGATGTGACCAGCCACAATATCGCCAACGCTAACACCCAGGGCTACACCAGGCAGGATGTCATCATGTCTGCAAGTCAACCCATTAAGGTGCTGCAGGGTTATGTGGGCACAGGTGTAGACATTGTAGAATTCCGCCGCATCAGAGACGACTTCCTGGATAACCAGATCAGGACGGAGAACAAGGCCCTGGGAGAATGGGAAGTCAGGAGTGACATTCTCTCCAAACTGGAAGTGGTCTTCAATGAGCCTTCTGAGGAAGCAGGACTCCGTTCTGTGATGGACCAGTACTGGGAGGCCTGGCAGCAGTTGACCAAGAACCCCGAAAGTTCTGCGGTGAGAGCCAACGTGGTGCAAAGGGGCATCTCCCTGGTAGAGACCTTTAATCATATGAGCAGGCTCTTCCATGAACTCCAGGTTGATATCAATAAGAGTATCAGTATCAGGGTAGATGAAGTAAATTCTATAGGCAGGCAGGTTCGTGACCTGAATGAACAGATCATTAAAGCGGAAGCTGCCGGGCAAAAAGCCAATGATTTGAGAGATAAGCGGGATTTACTGGTGGAACAGCTTTCCAAGATCGTGGACGTCGATGTGGTGGAGGACGAGTTCGGCGCTGTCAATGTGTCTGTAGGCGGGTATACCCTGGTATCCCGCGGCTATCTTGCCGAGTTAAGGTTTACCGATGATGATATTAATCCGACCAATGCCAAACTGGAATGGGTCGATCCCATGAGCGGCAGTGTTTTGGGGCCCGCCCGCATCAAAAGCGGGATGCTGAAGGGCTTCATCGACATGCGGGATGAAGTTATCGGGGGATCTAATGGATTTATAAGTAAAATGGGAGAATTGGCTGCAGGTATTGCCCAGGAGGTTAATGCCCTGCACCGCCAGGGCAGGGACCTGAATGGCGATCTGGGGGAAGATTTCTTTGTAACCAAAGACCCCCTCAATCCTGTGTTCAGCGCCGGCAATATAGCCGTGAATCAGAATATCATCAATGATACGAATAAAATTGCCGCCGCCAAAAATAATGTGCCTGACCCAGTTGTCAGGGGGGATAATACAAATGCCCTTTTAATTGCCCAGCTCAAAAACAAAATGGCCATGAACGGCGGGGTGGCCAGCTTTGACGACTTTTACCGCTCCACGGTGGGAAAACTGGGCGTACAGGCCCAGGAGGCGGAACGCATGGCCAACAACCAGTCTCTCCTGGTGGACCAGCTTTTGAACAAGCGGGAAGGCATTTCCGGTGTTTCCTTGGATGAAGAGATGACCAATATGATCAAATTCCAGCATGCTTACAGCGCTGCTGCGCGGATTATCAACACCATGGATGAGATGCTGGAAGTCATCGTGAACAGGCTGGGCCTGGCAGGAAGGTAGATATGAACGTGAACCGTTTGGAGAGGGGTGGATTCCATGAGAGTGACTAATAATGTCCTGATCAACAATATGAAGCGCAATCTAACCATCAATATCCGCAACATGGAAAAAAGCCAAATGCAGCTGGCTACAGGGAGGAGAATCAACAGGCCCTCCGATGACCCCACGGGTATTGTGGACAGCCTCAGGCTCAAGACGCGCATAAAGGAGAACAGGCAGTTCCAGGCCAACGTTGATGACGCCGTCAGCTGGCTGGAAACGACCGATTCTGTCTTGAACAATCTGAGCAATATTTTGAACCGTGTGTATGAATTGACGGTTTACGGGGCTAACGGGTCCCTGGCTGGCGAGGACAGGAAGGCATTGGCCGATGAAATAGGGCAATTGATCAGCGAGGTGAAATCTATCGCCAATACGGCATACGGGGACCGCTATATTTTTGGCGGCAGCAATACCACGGAGCCCCCTTATGACTTGGTTGCCGATGCCTGGAATCCCCGGGCCAACAACGATGACATCAAATATGAAATAGGGGTGGGTATTGAAATACCTGTCAATACCACGGCCCATGCCGTTTTCCTGAAGGATGACGCGGATCCCGACAAGCACCTTTTGAATACTTTAACAGATATATTCAATCATCTGCAAAGCGGAGATACGGCTTCCCTAGGCGGGACCGATATCGCAAGAATTAAAGCAAATATAAACCAGCTCCTCTCTTGCCGAGCCCAGATCGGGGCCAGGATCAACCGCCTGGAGATGACGAAAAACCGCCTGGCCGAACAGGAGATTAATTTCACCGGGCTGCAAGGGGAAATTGAAGGTGCGGATCCTGCCCAGGTCATCATGGATTTAAAAAACCAGGAAAATGTGTACCGTTCCGCTCTGGCCGTAGGGGCACGGGTGATGCTGCCCACGCTCATGGATTTTATACGGTAGCATAAGGTTTAAACGTTAACCTAAAAGAAGATGCAGGGATCTCCCCTTGGAGGAGATCCTTGACTTTATTGGTGCAAATACTTGAGAAAGGGGCCGCTTAGATGAGGCTGGCAATACACACAGTCTGGTCCAGGATAGGTCTTAATATTAAAAAGCCCGTGCAGGAGATACTCCAGCCCCGGGGGGAACAAAGCATCAGGCAGATTAAACCGCAAATGACGGTGGAGCGGGAACTGCCGAAAGTACTTATTGACCAGAGGAGATGTTTTTCGGAAGCGGGATTGAAAAGCCCCCAGGAATTAACCGACGAGTATGCCGCGCTGGGCAGGCAGGCCGCCTTGGAGGGCACAGCCCGCAGGGCGGAGGAAGGCACCCGCTTGGGCAGAATTGAAGACTCCCTGTCCCTCCGGGAACTGCTGGCCGGGATGGCTGAGGAAAATACCTGGCCGAAAATAGATTTCAACATAGATTTTATCCCCAAAAGCAGGCCCCAAATAGAAGTGACCGGATATCTCAAGATTGATTGGCAACTGGGAAAGGCTATCACCGAATATACGCCCAGGAAAGCCGTAACCAGGTACCAGCCCGGCAAGGTTGAAGTATATCTAAGACAAAGAGGTTATGTCCAGATAAATGTAGTCGACGAAAAAGCCTAACCAAAGTTTGAAGGGGGATAGAAGCGTGAAGCTGGAGACCAAACATTTCGGTGAAATAGAGATCAGTGCGGATGAAGTGATTGCTTTTCCCCGCGGCCTTATTGCTTTTGAGGATAAGAAAAGTTTTGTGCTTATAGATAATGAAGATGAAAAACTGCCTTTTTCCTGGTTGCAGTCTGTAGACGACCCTGCCCTTTGTTTTGTCGTTATGAATCCTTTTGTTTTTAAAAAGGACTATGAATTTGATATCCCCCAGGATGCGGTTAGTGAGCTGGAAATAAAGGCTGCCGAGGACGTATGTGTATTGGCCATTCTTGTAATTCCCGAGGATGTCGGCAAAATGACTGCCAACCTCTTGGCCCCCCTGGTGATAAATACAAGGAACAGGAAAGGAAAACAGATTATCCTGGATGACAAAAGGTACACTACCCGGCATCTGGTCATGGAAGAGCTGGGGAAAAATGTCCGGGGAGGGACGAGCCATGTTAGTTCTGACTAGAAAAAAAGCTGAAAGTATTATGATAGGTGACAGTATAGAGGTTGTGGTGGTAGAAATCACTCCTACCCAGGTCAGGTTAGGTGTAAAGGCTCCCCAGGAAATAAGTATTTACAGAAAAGAGCTATTCACTGCCATAGGAGAAGAAAACAAAAAATCGGCAGAGATTAAAGTAGATGCCGAACTACTAAAAGAACAGTTGAAAGTTCTCTTCGAGAAAGAAAATACATAAAAAATTTTTATAGGTTTTTGAACAAAAATCCTGCAAAAAGTCCTAAACTTTTTATTGCTTCCTATCGATATAAGTAATGAAAGAAATTTCATACTAGGGCCCAGTATGATTTTCTGATATCAAGGATGATTAATAAGATTTCAAGGAGGAGAAAACATGAGAATTAACAACAACCTAATGGCCATGAACACCCACAGGCAACTGAGCATCACCAACGGAGCCGCTGCCAAGTCTATCGAAAAGCTTTCTTCCGGCTTCAGGATCAACCGGGCCGGTGACGACGCTGCAGGTCTGGCCATCTCCGAAAAAATGAGAGGCCAGATCAGAGGTCTTACGATGGCTTCCAAGAATGCCCAAGACGGTATCTCCCTTATTCAAACTGCTGAAGGCGCTTTAAGTGAAACACATGCTATATTGCAGAGGATGAGGGAACTGGCAGTGCAGTCTGCCAACGATACCAACAATGATGCCGACCGGGGGCAGATCCAAAAAGAGATTGAACAGTTGAAATCGGAAATTGACCGCATATCCAGCACCACAGAGTTTAACACCAAAAAGCTTATTGACGGCAGTGTAGGCCAGACAGCTTCCATAACCTCCAACAATGCCAATGTAATTGATGTTCGTGCTGTGGATCCTAAATTGACCGGCCAGACGACTATTGCGTTTGCTAACGTTACAAAAACTACCAATAACTTCATTGCGGCTGCCGGAGTTACCCAGGCCAACGTTACTATTGCCACTCCTGCAGGCGGCAATGGTATAAAGGCAGGTTTTTATACTCTTGAATTGCAGGGTGCTGCAAACAATGCCAGCATCACTCTTAAAGATGCCCAAGGCAATGTAGTAGCTTCCGCTACTGGAGCTGATACAACTGCTAACTATGACCTCCAAGCAGGAGGCAATACTCTGCTCACTCTTGCGGGCGGTGCTTACAATGGGAATGGTGGGACTGTCAGCTTTGATGTAGTAATTCAAGGAGATCTCACTTTTACCCGTTCCGATGGCTCGGTTAAGACTTATACTGGTTTAAAGGCAAATGCTGCCAGCGTGATGGTGGCAGACGGCTTTGAAATAGATGTCACCACCCGGCTGACCACTGCAGAAAATGCTGTAGTCAACGTTACTAATAATGGCGTGAAATTTCAGATAGGCGCCAATGAAAAGCAGACCACCCAGCTGGCCATTAACAAAATGGACACCACCTCTTTAAAGGTTGCCGATATTAATGTCTCAACACAGTCAGGTGCTTCGCAAGCCGTAACCATCATCAACGACGCCATTGAAAAAGTTTCTACCGAAAGATCCAAGCTTGGTGCTATTCAAAACAGATTAGAGCATACTATCAAGAACCTGGATACTTCTGCGGAAAACCTGCAAGCAGCAGAATCCCGGATCAGAGATGTAGACATGGCCAAGGAAATGATGGAGTTCACCAAGCAGAATATCCTCATGCAGGCTGCCCAGGCCATGCTGGCCCAGGCCAACCAAGCTCCCCAGGGCGTTCTCCAACTCCTCAGATAGAAAGACAAAAGCCAAAAGACCCGCTTCGCGGGTCTTTTTTGTGCGACAGCGGGGACGGTTCTTGAAGGGGTCAATCGGAAGTTTTGCGTGTAAAAAAGGCTCAACAACCATATAGAGATAATTGATGAGCCATCGTTAACCGATATTCCTACTGACAAAATTTCCGATTGCCCCAGAAGAACGAAGTCGCGGTGTTAGTATTATGGGGATTCAATCTTTTGAGTTTGGACATGTTGCGACATTGGGGACGGTTCTCGCTGTCGCAAACGAACATAAGACAAGGGGGCGCTTCCCTCGTCTTATAGGGGTTAATGGGGCTGTGATAACGGGGATGGTTGTTGCAAACCACCGGAGGCCTTCTTTTGGTTATTTTGCTATATTTCCCCTGGCTTTTTATTTAACATATGTGTATGTGAAAATACCTTATATTGGTCTATAC
The DNA here is from genome assembly GCA_964637385.1 of uncultured Peptococcaceae bacterium. GTDB lineage: Bacteria > Bacillota > Peptococcia > DRI-13 > DRI-13 > Thermanaerosceptrum. The sequence goes on along the minus strand of CAZWTM010000052.1, from coordinate 440 downwards.
TATAATTGATACGAACAATCGGTATAAATTCCTAATTCGAAGAAAAGGAGAATTATTGTGGAGTACAAAGATATCCGCTGGATACAAAGATTTAATAATTATAGAAAAGCATTAAACCAGCTTCAAGAAGCAGTGGAGTTAATGAAGAAAAGAGAACTTTCAAGACTTGAAAAACAAGGAGTTATACAAGCCTTTGAATATACCCATGAATTGGCGTGGAAGACTTTAAAAGATTTTCTTGAAGATAGAGGAAATACAGATCTGTTTGGTTCAAGGGATGTTACTAAAGAGGCATTTAGGCTTGGGCTTATAGAAAATGGAGAAGTCTGGATGCAAATGATAAAAAGTCGTAATTTGACAAGTCAAACCTATCATGAAAGTACAGCAGATGATATTATTACGCTTATAAAAGATGTATATTTTGAGGAGTTTGTAAAGTT
>CAZWTM010000051.1:0-18478 GCA_964637385.1 uncultured Peptococcaceae bacterium | reverse complement strand
CTTTCTAAATAGTGACATAGATAGACTAGGCCTTCCTCCCTTGTCGTAAATTTACCATGAAAATAATCTTCCTGCAGGATACTGAGAAGTTTTCCTATGACCGGGCCTTCTTGCAATCCGGTCTGGATCAGGTCTTTTCCCGTTAAAGGCAAACCGCTGGTTTGCACCTTTTTATAAAACTCCTGCCAACTGCCCACTCGCTCCCGCAGATGGTAATAACAGAAATAAAGACTCTCCACGGGGAGATCCCGCAATCGATAATACATTTTCCTTTCCGGTAAACTTAAAACCGGATAAATCAATGAAAATAAGCCCAGGGTATTAGCCAAAGCTTGCTGATCGCCTTTACTAATTCCCCAATAACTGCTGAGAGCTGGCAGCTGGTCCCCTTGTGTTTTTAGTAGAAATAACAAATAGATAAACCAGAGACGGATATTATTGATTTGTGGAAAACTTTGAAATGCTCCAATCTCCTCTAGGCTTTCCGGTTTAAAAAACACATTCCTTAGTAAAAAGGGCCAGCCTCCCAGTTCATATATATCCTTCAAACAGGCACTTGTTTGAGTTTCTTCGCATAATAATACCCATTCGTGGAACCTTCTCGCCGGGGACACCTTACTAAGATATGGCCAACCCCTTTTTAAAGAGGCCAACGTGTCCTCTTCGATGGTAAAACCAAGACGGTTTTTGAAACGTATAGCCCGCAGGATACGTGTAGGATCATCGCGAAAACTCTCCTTATGTAAATACCGGATCATTTTCCCCCGAAGGTCCTCCTGTCCGCCAAAGGGATCAATTAAAGATCCCCAACCCCTTTCCAGGATGGGTAAAGCCATAGCATTAATGGTAAAATCACGTCTGGCTAAATCCTCTGTTAAATTTGCCGGTGAAACTTTGGGTAAAGCTGCAGGTTGTTCATAAACTTCCCTCCGGGCCCGGGCAATATCAATGTTATAACGTCCCGTTACAATGGAAACTGTTAAAAAGTCACTGTTGATGCTTACCTCACCTTTGAGTACAGTCCCTAATTCTCTCCCCAAGGCAAAAACATCACCCTCAAGAAGAAAATCATAATCACGTATTTCCCTATGCAACAGGAGGTCACGCACAGAACCTCCCACGAGAAATAAAGAGCCATAATGTAAGAAGCGGCAAAGGGTTAAGATAAGGTCCTGGTCTAACATGGTTTCTGTCCCAAATCTTTGCATAATTTGCTTTATTATAACACAAATGCGCGGAGGAAGCATATTTCTCCTAAGCTATCTTATCTTAAAAAAGAAACCAGGGTTATCCCTGGTTTTACCCTGATTAATAGGCTTTAGTTAGCTTTTTTACCCGCACCTGGTTTTGCTTTCTACTTTTCTTTGCAGCAAATCCACAAAGGCTTCCAAACGCGTCCCGATACCCGCCTCACCCGACTGTTCATCGACATAGATGGTCAGAACCGGTATGCCATAATATTCGCTGACCCTGGGAAAAATCGTATGGGCTACGATTTCAGGCATACACGTTAAAGGAGCAACCTGGACGATACCGTCATACCCCTGTAAGGCGAAAGATGCTGCTGCCCCTATGGTTTCCTGTCCGTGCCCCCCCACAAAATGATTAAGGAAGGGGTTGGCAAAATCACAAAAAGAAAGCTTGGCTTTTCTACGGAAAATACCTATTAATAAATGGCTTTCAATCCACTCACTTAAATATAAAGAACGTCTTACATGGGCACCTAAATATCCCAGTTTTTTTTCAATATCAAGACTGGCGAAAGGCTCCAGCAAAGTATAAATCTCCCCTACCAGGCCAATCTTTAAAACCGGCTTCGTAGTCTCCCGGGGAATATGCAGCAGTTTCTGTTTGGCAACACCAAAAGCATCATTTAAATCTGGAATATTTTTCGCCCTGTCTATGGTTAACAAGGAATGGGCAAAGATTTTATCGGCAGTACCCGGTACATATTCCCGGGGCCTGATTTCCTGCACCAGCTTTTCCAATTCATCAACAAGACAGGCTTTATGGTAACCAAAACGAATCCCCTGTATGACCTTCCACCAGGAAATGGGGCCCACCATTCTTTTTACCCTTTTAATAAACTGCCAAACACTGACATCGGGGGGCTCAATGATAAGGGAATCATAATCATAGCCCATGTCCACCAGTATTTCCTTTTCTAACTGAGCGTACAATCCAAATCTGCAGGGCCCTACGCCGCCTGCCATTAAAATTGTATCTGCACCCAGTTTTTTCGCTTCGATAAAATTACCCAGATTAATTTTTAGCGGCAGGCAGGCAAATTCCGGTGCATTCTGTACACCTAAATTTAAGGTATGTTTACTGGTGGGTGGAGGTACTACTACATCAAGACCCATATATTCCAGCATACCTTTGATGGCTATCCAGGTATTGCCCATATGTGGGAATGTTATCTTCATCAATCTCCCTCCTCCACCTCAGCAAATCTACAAATGCCTCTATTCTGGTATTAATTCCTGCTTCACCGGTATGTTCATCTAATGTGATAGTAAGATAGGGAATTTTCATTTTCCCTAAATACCTAATTATCATATTTCCTACAATAGAATCAATACCACAGCCAAAAGAAGTTAAGATGATTACCCCTTTGCTACCAGGCAGCTCCCGGAAATACCTGGCGGTACCCAAAAGGGATTTCCCATAAGTCCAGAACATTCTTCTGGATAGAACCCGTGACTCTTGCTGCTGTACATATTTAGGAACCTGATTGGCCGTTATCAGATTACAACCCATTTGCTTCAGCTTCTTCCTAATCCCCATATTAATAAAATCATCGTAAAGATTATACTCGTGGCCTAGAAGCAAAATATTCAAATCGCCATTGAGTTCCAGAGTCTCTCTTTTTAAAAAGACTTCTTCCGGATAGATACCCTGTAACAGGTCAAGTTCATACTTTTGCTGCACTTTTACGGCCGACCGCCAGGCCTTCTGAACCTTCATAAGGGGTTCCCTCATATTTGCGGCAATTTCCTTTAAAAATTGATCATGGCTTTCCTTTTCACGCATGTTTAAATTGGGCGCAAGATAAGCGGCTTTAGCCGGTATATTGGCCTTTACCATATCAGGAATGCCAATAATTTTAGGACATATATAAGTACCTCTTTCAATGCTCACCATACGGGGGACAAAAATATAATCCAGCTCCCTTTGGGTCAATTCCACCACGTGACCGTAGAAAACTTTTACAGGAAGACAGGCCTCATCCACAACCTTACTGGCCCCATTATCCAGAATATCTTTATTGGTTTCAGCTGTGGATATTACTTCCATGCCTAAAGATTCAAAAAAAGAATACCATAAGGGGTAAAAATTGTAAAAAAGCAGTCCCCTGGGAATTCCAATACGTTTTATCAATATGCACCACCCTTAATTTTTTTCTCTAAATTATAGTGTTGACATTTAGTTTTGGTTTAAAACCTTATATCTTACCTTTATCGGAATCGGACCTTCTTTTCATTTTGTACTGGCCGATTCTCCTTAACGGTAAGGGAATAAATCTTCTTCCCTGCCGCCTTTTATCGAGAGGCTCCAAGACGGCCGGGCGATACTTTTGAATAGGTACCGGAGACCTGATGATGATATGAAATAAAGCAGCGGCGTTAAAGGGAATCAGGGGCCATAGATAAGGTATACCGAAGGAGCGGGACAAGGCCAGGAAGACAAAGAGCAGTATAATTCCTCCCACATATCCCGGTAATTTAAAGACAGCCGAAGCCAGAAGCAGAAAATAACGAATAAAACGGTTGGCTAAACTCACCTCGTAACTGGGTGTAGAGAAGGTGCCTACTGCGGCCAGGGCAGCATAAAGAATTACTTCGGGGACAAAAAGTCCGATATTAATGGCTATTTCACCTATAAGCACGGCAGCGATTAAACCCATGGCTGTAGCCAGGGGTGAGGGGGTATGAATTGCAGCCATGCGGATAAGGTCAACACCAATCTCAGCCAGTAAAAACTGTACTAATAAAGGTACTTTACCAAATTTTTCAGGACCGATAAATTGTAAATAATCAGGTAAAAGACCCGGTTCTATAGATACCAGGTAGTAAAGTGGTAAAAGAAAAGTAGAAGCAAAGATCCCCAGAAACCGTATCCAGCGCAGGTACGCACCGACGAGGGGATTGTGTCTATATTCTTCAGCATGCTGGAGATGGTGGAAATATGTTGTGGGAGCAATGATGACACTGGGGGATCCATCAACGATAATAACAACATGGCCTTCCAGGAGATGAATGGCGGCTACATCAGGCCGCTCTGTGTACCGCACTTTAGGAAAGGGATTCCAGTTCCCTTTGGGATTTAAGAGCTCCTCTAATGACTTTTCGGCCATAGGTAAACCGTCAATATTGATGGTACTAAGTTGTTTTTTTATTTTCTCCACTAATCTGGGGTTGGTAATATCGTTGATATAACAGACAACTATGTCGGTTCGGGATCTTTTACCAACCCGCATCAGTTCCATACGAAGACGCGGGTCACGTAGCCTCCGCCGGATAAGGGCTGTGTTAAAGACAACTGTTTCCACAAAACCGTCCCGTGCACCGCGGCTAACCCTTTCAATGTCGGGTTCCTCCGGTCCCCGGGCCGGATAGGTGCGGGCATCAATCACAAAGGCAAAATCATAGCCATCCAGCATAAAACAGACAGACCCGGCCAGGACAAAGGTGATGATGGTGGAAACATCTTTTTGTTTCTCCACTTCTACATAAGGAATATATTTTTTAAATAAAATTTCTAAGCCGTCCTCCCGTAACTCTTCGTGCTGAATACTCATTAGGCCTCGCATAATGTGGAGCATAATGTCGTCCTTGACAAAACCATCGACCATATAAAATACCCCATCCCTACCAGCTACCGAGATGGGTCTTTTAATGATATCAAAACTCTCTTTCACACCTAATTCCCTGTCAAAAAACTCCATATTACGCTTTAAGTTTTTACTCAGCTCATACTGTTGTGTTGTTGTGGTCACACTGCCGAGCCTCCCAGTTTTTGATGATCAACTCTAAGGCTTTGGTCGTTATTTCCGCTCCCTTTAAGGGGCTATCCTTACCCTCCATTTTCCCGATATCTCCAATGCCTACCACCACAGGAACAATATCTTTCAGTTCGTTTAAAACATCCACAGTATCCCCCATGAGCACCTTATTGCTGTAAGCGGGATTTCCACACTTGTCCACCGGGACATTGACAACCTCTTTGTTCTTAGTTACTGCATAATCTACAGGGATGCCTTCAATACTTTCCGTATTGGATGCTACTGCCAGGACCCCGATGACTTCAATATCAGGATGTTGAGCCACGTATTCCAGTACCTCTTCCCCTTTTCCCTTCCGGCAGGAACCCCTGTCATCAACCATGACCACCACAGGATCATGTTTAGCCTTTTTTATAAGTTCTACTAATTTTTGACCATTGAGAGGGGTAGGATTTCCTGCCGAGGCCGAAATACATCTTCCTCCTACATTACTGGCGGCTTTTTCCACAGCTTTTCGAGCTATGTCGTCCCCATCAGTAATAAATATCACTTTATGCTTGCCTGTGGATGGAATAAACATCACCGTCCTCCTATCCCTTGGGATTAAAGAAAGTAGCCACCACTAAGCCGAAAACTACAGCGGCGGCAATACCCACGGAAGTGGCTTCCAGTCCTCCTCCCAAGGCGCCTAAAAGACCTTTACTTTTTACGGATTCAATAGCCCCCTGGGCTAGAGAGTGGCCAAAACCTGAGAGCGGTACCATTGCACCGGCTCCCCCCCATTCAACCAGGGGTTGATAGAGCCCCAGGGCACTTAAGATAGCACCACCAGTAACATAGCCTACTAAAATATGACCCGGAGTGATGTTAAAAGGAGTTAAGTCCATCAAAAGCTGACCAATTAAACATAAAGCTCCGCCTACCAGAAATGCTTTGATTAAATCTTCCATCTCTTTTCACCCCTTGTATACTAAGAGCAGCTAAGAATTTGGTTTACATAATACCAAATTTGCAGTTGCTCTTTAGTTTTGATCTTTGATAATTAAATACCTAATTCCTCACAATAAGTGTTTACGATCTTGTGATGTCTTTGGGAAAATAGCCTTAGGTAGGTGCCTACCAAGGGAATGTTCCTATCACTCCCGTTGCCCCTCTTATGAGGGAGTCTTCCATTTTGAGAGTGTTCCCCTGGCCCCATGTTGTAGACCAACACGCTGACTGTTTCCCGGTCGATCATCCCTTCCACCGGCAGAGGAAGGCTCGTGCACCGATGTTCTCCGGTGTATTCCAATAGCTCGCAAGGCTGTCGTGCATGGGTTTCCCGGGGACATCCCAAGACCGTAGGCATCTTTATCCTCAAACGAAAGGAGGTGAGACTATATGCCTTCTCCCTTGTTTGTCGGGATTGATGTAAGCAGTAAAAACAATGTAGTATGTTGTTTAACCAGGGACGAGGAAAAGAAAGCTTTAAGCCGCTTTAGCGTTACTAATAACCGTCCCGGTATTATGGAATTCCAAGAGCGTATTACCAGTTTAGTCCATAAACACGGATTCGAGCAGGTTTTATTCGGACTGGAACATACTGGCTGTTACTCTACCCATGCGGCCATGTACCTTCAGCGTAATCTGGATTTTGCTTGTAAAGACGTTAAGGTATATTTGTTCAATCCCAGTTTAGTTAAGGAATTTAAAAAAGCTCATTACCTGGATGCTCCCAAGAACGACCGGATTGATGCCTGGTTTATAGCCGCCAAACTTCGCGCCGGTCATCTTCCCTATCCCTTTACCTGGAGTGAACCGCTCCTGGCGCTGCAACGCCTGACACGGGCCCGGTTCCATTTAATGCAGGACTTAACCCGGGAGAGCAACTTCCTCATGACCAATCTTTATCTGAAGTTTAGCGACTATACTGTTGTTCCCTTTAGCAACAAGTTGTCAACCACTTCCCTGGCGGTCATGGAAGAGTTCGAGTCAGTGGAAGAAATCGCTGAAATATCTCTGGACAAGCTGGTAGATTTTTTGGTGATACACGGCAAAAATCGCTTTGATGATCCTCAAGCTGTGGCCAAGGCCCTACAAAAAGCCGCACGTTCTTCTTACCGCTTGCCCCAGTCCGTGGCTGATTCCGTTAATCTGGCCATGGCCTCCAGTATCCGCGTTATTCGCGTTATCCAAGAGCAGTTGAAATCTTTAAAGAAGGCCATTGAGGATCATCTCAAGGCTATACCTCAAACCCTGGATTCTGTACCTGGCATTTGGACCTATCTTTGCTTCTGGCATCCTGGCTGAAATCGGTGATATTCGCCAGTTTAAAAATCATCCCCAAGTAGCCAAATATGCCGGTCTTGCTTGGACAGAGAACCAATCCGGAGATTTTAAAGCTTCCCAAACCCGGCTAATTCGTTCTGGTAACCGCTATCTGAAATACTACCTCCTCGAAGCGGCGAACAGTGTTAGGGTGCACGACCCTGTTTTTGCCCAGTATTATGCCAAAAAGAAAGCGGAACAGAAGGTTTATGCCGATAAACGTGCCCTTGCGCTTACTGCTCGTAAACTTGTGCGGTTGGTCGATTATCTGCTGCGAACCAATCGACTTTACGAACCCAAAGGAGGGATTCTTCAAGAGAATTAAACCTAAATGGCATCTCTCGTTTCCCTTTTCTGGCATAATTTACATATTATTACTCGTGCCAGTGAAGGGGTTAGTTTTTTATTGCCTTTTTTCGATACACCCCCTCAGATAGCAGCGTAGCAAAAATATTATGTTAACTTAGGGTCTTGACATAATACCGCTGCTCTCAGCTGTATTCCAAAACAACCCCATGGGCTATACAGGGTATGGAGTTACCTTGAAAGGTACTGGTAGGACTTAAAAGTGCCCCCGTACCCACCAGAAAAATTCTTTTATATAGGCCTTTTCGCATTTGCTCTAAAAGATACCCTGCAAGCACCACGGCAGAACAACCACACCCACTGCCCCCTGAATGGGTGTCCTGTTCAGGACTGTAAATAAGAATTCCACAATCAGATACATTTCCCGTATCCATACCCTGTTTTTTAAGTAGTTCTTTTAAAATATTGTTGCCCAAGAGGCCTAAATCCCCCGTAATAATCAGATCATAGTCATCTATTTTTCTTCCCGTATCCTGGAGATGGGTTTGGATAGTATCGAAGGCAGCCGGGGCCATGGCTGTTCCCATATCATTGGCATTCATTGTCCCCATGTCTACCACTTTGCCAATGGTGGCCTGGGTTATTTTAAACCCATTGGATTTATTCTCTACAACAAAAGAGCCGCAGCCCGTTACGGTCCACTGGGCCGTCATGGGACGCTGTACACCAAATTCCGTAGGGAATCTAAACTGTCTCTCCGCAGTGTCATGGTGACTGCTGGCCGAAACCCCCACTTTGGCGGCATAACCGCCGTCGATAAGAATTCCCGCTAAGGCCAATCCCTCCGCTAAGGTGGAGCACGCGCCGAACAGCCCGAAAAAGGGAATCCCTAGGGAGCCGGCTGTAAAATTGGCAGTAATGATTTGATTCAGTAAATCACCTGCCAGGTAAAAATCCAGGTCAGTGGGTAAGAGTGCCGCTTTTTCTAAAGCCAGCTCCATGCTGTACTGCATTAACTTTTGTTCAGCTTTTTCCCAGGTTTTTTCCGAACCTAAAGTATTATCCCAGATCACGTCGAAATATTCGGCCAAGGGGCCCTGCCCCTCCATGGGCCCCACCACGGAAGCCCAGGACTTGATAGAGGGCATGCTGTTGAATTGTAAAGTTTGTTTTCCCAGCTTTTTTAGTACCATGTCTAATCCCTACTTTGTAAAGTAATATATAAGACCAATAAAGATAGACACCACTGTACCATAAGTAATCACCGGCCCGGCAATGGTAAAGAGTCGTGCTCCTACGCCGTAGACAAATCCTTCTCTTTTAAATTCCAGGGCGGGTGCCACCATAGAATTAGCAAAACCGGTAATAGGAATAATGGAACCGGCGCCGGCAAACTTTCCCAGTTCATCATAAAGACCTAAACCGGTAAAAAGAGCGCCGAAAAAGACTAAAGTGGCCGACGTAGCTGTACTGGCTTCTTTTTCCACCAGCCCTCCCTGTTGAAACAAAGCAAACATGACCTGACCAATCACACAAATTAAACCACCGACTATAAAGGCCAGGATAGCATTTTTCAATACTGTCATAGGCGGAGCCATTTTCACAGCCATCCTCTGGTAATCCAGTTGTTTTATGTTAAGGAGCTCTTGCTGCTGCTGTTCAAGCTCACTCCTTAGTTTCACAATTTCCTGCCGGTCGTCCTTTTCTTTCTGGGCTTCGAGCAGTAGTACTCTTTGGTGTTCCTGCTGTAATTCCTGCTTAAGCTGCTGTTCCAGATTTTTACCCAGATTTTTACCCTGCTCTTTATAGTGGTTAATAATTTCCTGGCGTTTGGCCAGCCGTTCCCTGATTCCTTCTAGATCAAAACCTTTTCCTGTCAATATATCAACCTACCTTCGTTAAGATTAACCAATAAGTGACAACCTTTATTATTTATCCAAATCTGTAATGTTATACATACTTCTTAGACAACATGTGGTACAGGATAAAATTAAAAAAAAACAGAGTCTTACTTTAAGACCCTGTTTTAGATGTATCACTTTGCAGCAAATGTCGTATTTTTTTAAGGGCTTGTCTTTCGATGCGTGATACTTGTACCTGTGATAATCCCACTAAGGCAGCTACTTCAGTTTGGGTTTTATCCTGGTAGAACCTTAAAAGGATTATCTCCTTCTCCTTATCAGGGAGCTTTTCCAGGATTTCCTTAAGAGCAATCCTGTCAAACCAGCTGCCATCATCCTTTTCGTTACTGAGCTGGTCCAGTACGTAAATGGGATCCCCATCATCCTGGTAAAGAGTTTCGTGGATCGAAGTAGGCAGTTGAACCGCCTCTAAACTCGTAATAATTTCTTCCACTGGTAAGTCTACCGCCTCTGAAATTTCTTGTAAGTTAGGTTCTCGCCCCAACTCCTTGATCAAGGAATCCCTGGCTTTATTAATTTTGTACGCATTTTCCTTTAAGGAGCGGCTTACCTTTACCGGATTGTCATCACGCAAAAAACGGCGAATCTCACCTATGATCATAGGAACTGCATAAGTAGAAAATTTGACATTGTAAGATAAATTAAATTTGTCAATGGCTTTAATTAAACCGATTGTCCCAATCTGAAATAAATCCTCTAATTCGTAACCCCTGTTGGTAAACCTCTGTACGAGATTAAAAACTAATCTTAAGTTACAGTTGATCAGCTTCTCCCTAGCCTGTTGATCCCCCGCCTGGGCTCTTATTAAAAGATCCATCATTTCATCATCATTTAACAGGGGAAAACGGGGCAAATTCATCTCTGATAATCTAACACTCATAAATTTTACCCTCTCTTATGAGACGGCTTTTTGCATTCCGGCACCCTCGAACTTCTTGGTAAGTATAACTTTGGTGCCGTTATTAATTTCCGACTCTACTTTGACTTCGTCCATAAATGACTGCATAAACACAAAACCAAGGCCCATGCGCTCTGGGTCAGTGGTAAAAGCGGGCTGCATAGCCTGTTGGATATCCTCTATTCCTACGCCTTGGTCCACAATCTCTATGACAATGGAGTCCTCATAAAGAGTACCCGTTAATTTAACAATACCCGTAGGCTTGTTCCGGTAACCATGGATGATGGCATTAGATACAGCTTCCGAAGTAGCTACCTTAATTTCTTCCAGGTCATTTAAGGTGAGATCAAGTTGTGAAGCTAAAGCAGCTATGGTAATCCTGGCCAGCCCCACATTTTCAGGTATGCTAATAAATTCTAATTTTATTTGGTTTCTTACTATTTTATCCATTTTTATGCCTCCTTAAGTGACGTTCTCTCAAGAAAAGTCCATGCTTCATTTTCACTGTTAAAAGCGGGAATAATTGATAGGATTCCCGATAATTCTAATATTCTTTTAATATTGGAATTCATACCGTAAAGGACCATTATTCCCCGTTTCTCCTGAATTTTACGGTATCTTCCTAAAATCACACCCAAACCCGAACTGTCTATAAAGTTTACACATGTTAAGTCCAAAAAAAGATTTTTTGTAAACATTTCATCTATGGCCTTATCCAACCTTTCCCGGAGTTCATTTGCCGTTACCAAGTCTAATTCACCAGTAATTTTTACAACCAATGTTCTGTTTTTACTGTTAAAAATAAATGACATTTTCTTACCTCCTTGTCCACTTTATGGAATAGGTATTCTCTAAAAACAGGCAAATTCCTGCTAAATTTTGGAAATTGTTTTAAAAAGTTAAAAGGCGCCCTGATCACCAGGTCGCCTTACTTTAATTCCATTTAACCCTTAACTACACCCTGTATAACCTTGCTGAATTCCTGCCCCCAGGAACCTTTGGCCACATTATCTTTTGCGACCAGATTCACCCGCTCTATGATCTCGCCATCTTTAAGGATAGAAATATGTCCCACAATTTTCCCGGCTTGGACAGGCGCATCCATCAGAGGAACTACACTGATTTGTGTGGTCAAATTTTTATCCTGACCTTTGGGCAAGGTGACCCCCACACGTTTCTCGGGAACAGCCGCTACTCTTTCCACCTGACCTTTACCTACCTTTACCTGGGCGATGATTTCGTTTTCCTTATGAAACTGTTTAAAGGTGTATTGGGAGTAGCCCCAGTTCCATAAAATTTTCGTATCGGCAAAATGTCCGCTTTTTTCCGGTGAGCTCATCACTACGGAGACAAACCTTAAGCCATTCCTCTCCACGGTAGCAGCCAGACAATATTTAGCATCGTGGGTCCAGCCGGTTTTAAAGCCATCGGTACCGGGATACTGCCAGAGGAGTTTGTTTTTATTATCATACTGAAAAGGCCGGTTTGTACCCTCTCGAATACGATAATGTTTGACAGAACAAATTTCTCTTAATTCGGGATACCGTAGGGCATATAAAGCAATCTGTGCCATATCGTAGGCAGAGGTGTAATGGTTGGGATCATGAAGACCGTTACAGTTCACGAAATGGGTATTTTTTAAGCCTAACTCTGCAGCTTTTTTATTCATCATGTCTACAAAAGCTTCATGGGTACCCGCAATATGTTCTGCAACGGCAACACTTGCATCATTCCCCGAAGCCAAAGCAATACCTAGGAGTAATTCCTTAAGGGTTAACTTTTCCCCTGGAGCCAGGTAAATCTGTGATCCCCCATATGAGGCGGCATTGGGACTGGCAATTACCTCATCTTTCATGCTGACCTTACCCTCTTTAATGGCCTCCATAGCCAGGACAAGGGTCATGAGCTTGGTGACACTGGCGGGAGGCAAGGGCTTATGGGGATCTTTCTCATAGAGAATTTTTCCGGAATGGGCGTCTATGAGAATGGCTGATTCGGCTTTAATAGGCAGTTCTATACCTAATACTTGTCGAGGAGCAAGAAACATAATCAACAAGATTACCAAAAAGCTAGTACAAAGGTTCTTGAATTTTTTTGACATATTTTGCACCTCCTAGCAAACTAATTCTATTTTCTCCCCGAGGTTAAAGAACTATGTAAAAATACATTACATAGTGAAGACCATCAGGGTAAAACTATGAGCAGGAGGTGACAGTATGGAAAAAGCTATCGGATTTTTTCTCTTATTGATAATTGGTGCAAGCCTGATCTACCTTTTCGTAACTCATGTTCTCCTGGCAATGTTGAAGATCATTAGACAGCAGCAACAACTAAAGTAGCTCATTGTATCGTTCGCGTCCTTTTTTTGTCACCACACCATAAATGAGAGGGTTTTTCTCAACTTTGAAAGGAGAAAATGTAAAAGCCTGACGTATATATTTCATGGCTTCCGCCATTGTTTTTTCCTCATTATAGTAGAGTGTTAACAAAGGCTGGTCCTGTTTAAAGTAATCTCCTCTTCTGCCATGAACTTTCAGACCCACAGCCAGATCAATGGCGGCATCTTTCGTTTCTCTTCCCGCTCCTAAAACCATGGCCGCCAAACCCAAGGCTTGTGCATCAATTGCTGCCAGGTATCCTTCCGCCCAGGCGTTCATAACCAATTTACGCTGGGCCCGGGGCAATAAAGCAAAATTATCCAGAACTTCCGGATTGCCCTGCTGGGCCTCTATCAGTTCTCTCATTTTTTCCAGGGCTTTTCCCTGATCAATAAGAGCTGTAAGCCTTTTTCTCGCTTCGGTAAAGTTATCAGCCTTCCCGGCAGCCATGATCATGTATGAACCAATAACCAGAGACAACTCCCGTAAAGGTCCGCTCCTTCGTCCCTTTAATATTTCCAGGGCCTCTTGGACCTCCAGGGCATTACCTATGGCCGAACCTAATGGTTCGTTCATATCGGAAATAACGGCTATTGTTTCCCGTCCTGCCTTTATTCCGATTCCCACCATTGTCTCTGCCAGGCAAAAAGCTTCTTCAATATCTTTCATAAAAGCTCCGCTGCCAGTTTTTACATCGAGCACAATGGCCTGTGCACCGGCAGCAATTTTTTTACTCATAATACTGCTGGCGATTAATGGTATGGAATCCACAGTCCCTGTAACATCACGTAAAGCATATATCTTCTTATCTGCCGGAACTAAGGCCCCGCTCTGTCCTACTACGGCCACCCCGATGGTATTGACCTGCCGGATAAAATTCTCTTTACTTAGCGTAGTTTGAAAACCGGGGATACTCTCCAACTTATCAATGGTACCGCCGGTATGGCCCAAACCCCGTCCTGACATTTTGGCCACGGGCACCCCGGCAGCCGCTACCAGAGGAGCCAGCACCAGTGTTGTGGTATCGGCCACTCCTCCGGTACTGTGTTTATCTACAATGGTACCCTTGATGGCACTAAGGTCAACAGTTTCTCCGGAATTTACCATAGCCAGAGTAAGATGGGTTGTCTCTTCCGTATCCATGCCACGAAAATAAACAGCCATACAAAATGCCGCCATTTGATAATCGGGAATGTTGCCTTGTGTAAAATTATGGACCAAAAATTCTATTTCTTCTTTGGTTAGTCTATAACCGTTACGCTTCTTAATAATCAAGTCTGTTGTTCTCATAGAGGCCTCCTCTTAAAAGAACTTATGGAGTTCAGGAGAGCAAAAGCAGTGGGAGAAAACTCTCTCCCACACAGGCATAATCCAGGTTATAGAGATCTGACAGGGTGGCAGCTATATCTGCAAATGTTCTGCGGGTCCCTAAATTCACATCTTTTTTTATCCCTTTACCATAAACCAGCAGGGGGACATATTCCCGGCTGTGGTCTGTACTGGCAGTAGTCGGATCATTCCCATGATCGGCCGTAATAAATAACCACCCTTCCTTTTCTACTGCATCAATGATATCTTTCAACTGGGCATCCATCTCTTCCAGGGCTTTAGCATATCCCACAGGGTTATTACGGTGTCCGTAGACAGAATCAAATTCAACCAAATTGGTAAAGATCAACCCACTTTGTAGCTGTCCCCACAGTTCCAAGGTTTTTTCCAGACCCTCGTAATTATTCTTGGTGGGGAAACTACAGGTAATGCCCTGCCCAGCAAAGATATCATATATTTTACCTACGGCGATTACTTCTTCACCTTTACTTTTCAGAGCATCCAGAACAGTAGGTCCGGGGGGCAGCAGGGAATAATCGTGACGGTTAGCGGTTCGGGTAAAATCTCCCGGTCTGCCTATAAAGGGACGGGCGATAACCCGCCCAACTGCCCAGGGTCCGATTAATAAACCTCTTGCTTTTTTACACATCTCATAAAGTTCAGCAAGGGGAATAACTTCTTCATGGGCAGCAATTTGAAAAACACTGTCCGCAGAAGTATAGACGATAGGAAAACCTGTCCTCATATGCTCTTCGCCCAGCTCATTAATGATTTCTGTACCCGAAGCCACTTTGTTTCCCAAAACTTTTCGGCCGATTAACGCTTCAAAGGCCGTAATAATTTCCGGTGGAAATCCCTGAGGAAAGGTGGGCATAGGGTCTTGCGTAATAATACCCGCCAATTCCCAGTGACCTGTGGTGGTGTCTTTTCCTTTGGATAATTCCGCCATACGCCCGTACCCGCCTAAAGCTGTAACATCCGCGGGAACTCCCGGTATGTTCGTAATCTTGCCTAAGCCTAAACGGGCCAAATTAGGCAGGTTTAAACCTTTGACAGCTTTTGCCGTATGTACCAGGGTATTACTCCCTTCATCCCCATACAAATGGGCATCAGGCAAAGCTCCAATCCCTACACTGTCCATCACGATCAACATTGCTTTCGGCATGCTCTTATCCTCCTTACTGTTAGGGACGTTCCCCGCCCCTTTTCTCCTTTGCGCTTTCCGACTTCCGATTTCAGAATTCCGCTGAAAGCCACTAGTAACTAGGAGCTACCCAAAATTATCAATCATAATATAATGAAGTTTTTGCCACAAACGTTCCCTATCGGAGCATAGGTAAACAGACTTGGCGAAGTGAGGTAGAACGTAAATCGTTAATCGTAAACCATAAACGTTAGTTGCTACCCGTTACCCGAACCCCGCTACCTGTTGAATGTTAACCGTAAACCGAATTCCGATTTCCGATAACATATTTCAACATCTTGCTAGCAAATCTTTTAATACACTCCTAAGATATCGGTTATTGAAACATCGGATAACGGAAAGCGGATATCGGATATCGGATGTCGGGAAGCAGGTGACGAGAAGCGGGAAGCGTCAGAGAATTTGTTCTATGCGAAGATCGGGATACGTGGTGGCAAACCTTAATAAATATTTTCTTTCTTCTAATGGTTATGCCCGGGGATGAGTTTTATTGTATATTTCTTTAAGTTGACTTTTCGTTAAATGTGTATAGATTTGCGTGGTAGAAATATCAACATGCCCCAACAATTCCTGAACAGATCGCAAATCCGCCCCATTGTTCAAAAGGTGAGTGGCAAAGGAATGCCGCAAGGTATGGGGTGTAATTTCTTTGTTGATACCGGTTGCCACGGCATACTTCTTTATAATTTTCCAAAAACCTTGCCGGGTCATGCGCTTTCCCTGCTGATTGAGAAACAGGGCTTTCTCCCCCGGTTTTTTCACCAGAAGAGGCCGTACCCTGTCCAAATACTCTTTCAGACAATGGGCAGCCAGAGAGCCTATGGGAATAATCCGCTCTTTGTTTCCTTTGCCAGCACAGCGCACAAAAGCCAAATCCACCTCTACATGATTAATATCTAAACTAATCAATTCTGAAACCCTCATACCCGTGGCATAAATCACTTCCAACATAGTCCTGTCCCTAAAAGTTCGGGGGTCAAAACCCCGGGGAGCAGCTAATAGCCTGTCCACTTCCTCCTGTGTCAGCACCCTGGGCAGTTTCTGTGCCAATTTGGGTGTATCCAGATAAACACTGGGGTCTACCTCCAGGTATTTCTCCAAACATAAAAAACGAAAAAAACTTTTTAGTGATGAAAGTCCCCTGGCTACTGTGGCTGGCGAGGACATAGATTTTTTAAGAAAAAAAATATATCCTGCCAATAAATCTTTATCGATTTCCTCTATTTTCACTTTCTTCATATTTTGTAAATAAACCAGGAATTTGGTTACATCTCTTCTATAGGAGTCCAGTGTATTCCGGGCAAGCCCTTTCTCCACCTGAAGATACTCAATAAATTCCGCTAAAAGCTTGTCCATACAAAGAAATGCCTCCCTTTTGCAGAAACTATATTATCATTTCCACAAAAGAGAGTAATTTCCTCTCTACTTCTTGGGAACTGTGGTAGCCGGATTCGCATTTTTGGTAGTTGATGGAGCGGGTTGTCCTTGCACTTTTACTGGTTGTGTCGTAACATCCTTCTGCAGGTTATCGGAAGGAGCTACGGTAGCATTGTCCTTAGGACTGATATACCAGTTCAAGCCCAGCCCCAAGCCTATTAAAAAAAACACACACACCAGTAAAGCCAAAAGTTTTCTTTTCCACCTGGTTATTGTAATTAAAACCATAGTCATCCCTCCTTTTTTAGTTATATATGTGGTGCAATAATCTCTTAGAATATGTACACCACGCCAATAGATTAAATTTAAGTTTTAAGTGGGCTATTTTACTTATAACCCTTAGTTTTTTCGGTCATTCTATAACTGAAGAACTTTATTGCTTCAAAATAAGGGAGAGATAACTGTGGAAAGGAAATGGAAACAAACTACCCAGGAAAACAACCGCGGTACCTGGACTATATTCCCCGATCTTTGTAAAGGTTGTGGCCTCTGTATTGAAAAATGTCCTGTGAAAGTAATATATTGGTCAGAACAATTAGGTTTTATGGGGACACCCGCCGTAAAAACAAGAATGGAAGGTTGTATTGTCTGTGGTATCTGTGAAACTGTATGCCCGGAACCTGCCATCAGAGTAGAACGTAAAGCCAAAGAGAAAGCACCGGCAGCCCGGGTCGTTAACGAAAAATGAAGAAAAGATGTGGAAAAGACCAGGAGCCAAGGCCCTTGGTCTTTTCCACATCTTTTCTTTCCTCCCTTTTAATCCTGGCCGTAATTACCCGTTATGGACTCCACTTTGTAAAAGCGTTCCCTCAGGTGCCTGATAGTACCCTCCGGTACTCCGAATTCTTTGGCCATTTCTGTATCACTTTTATTCTGCGCTAAACCGTCAATAAACTGATCTGCGTCAATTCCAACCTCATCACAAACAAAATGCATCCCAGGCTCCACACCCCACGGTGGCCCCTTAAAGCCATGTTTTAGTGCTGTGGGTCCCGTTTCATATTTGTAAGTACTGCCTTCACCGTCTAAAGCAACAAAAGGGGCTGAGCCCATAGCAGCAGGTACAAAAGTATGTCCTTTCGGAGCATCCCCTAAGACATCCTGTTTAGACTTTTCCATATTTGGGTCCCCCTTTTTCCCTTGGGATTCTACTGTTATTATTTACTGAGAAGAATAATTTTATTTGTACCAGTCGGAAAGATAAATTTGGAGAATCTCAAGTGCTACTAAAGCTTCGAGTTCTTGCAAAATCCCATTAAAAAAGGATGGATAGGATGGCACCTGCTTATCATGGCAAGAATACCCTTTCCGCCATCCGGCCGGAAAGTGAAGTTGAATTGCTGGTTGAAATCAAAACAGAGCCGGAACACATCAACTTTATTATTAAAATATTGGAAACTCACAGCCATATTGCCATTCCCGTGCAACTTAACCCCAAAGAGGGATATTTAGGGTTACATGCCCCCAAGGACATGGCGCAAGGTCTCTTCCTTATTTTGGAAAACATTCCCCGTCCTCTTAAAGTTATAAACAAAAATGATTTCACTTCTTGATTTTGATATGCTTTCCCTAATTTATTTACAAACCTTACACATCGAGTAAGGTAAAGCCGAAGTAATTTGCTTCAGCTTTATCCTCGGGCTGACCCCCTAATTTTGGAGAATATACACTTAAATCTCTTTCTGAAATAAT
>CAZWTM010000050.1:0-19203 GCA_964637385.1 uncultured Peptococcaceae bacterium | reverse complement strand
GTAGGAAAGCCCCCTCTTGATACACCCTCCACTAATTTTCTTTAGTTCAGCCTCAATATTTTTTAGATTATTGAGGCCCTTTTTTAGGGGAGCGAAATCCAGTTAGAAGGGCAGGAATTAGGTCCATGTTAGTTGGTGGGCAAAAGCTGTTTAGACAGTTAAAGGATTTAAGGGTATGGCGGTTTTTTATTTTGGTTGTGTTTTCCTTGATGGCTGTAGGGGGCATTTTTTTCAGTTTAAGTAAAGGGGCTATGGAAATAAGCCTGGGGCAGATCTGGCAAAGTTTTATCGAGGAAAGCCAGGAACCCTGGGTCCATGTGATGCGCAATATTCGTCTGCCCCGCACCCTGGTGGGAGCCCTGGTGGGCATTAATCTCTCCCTGGCTGGCACTATCCTCCAGTGTGTGATGCGCAATCCCCTGGCTGATCCTGGTATCATCGGTATTTCTTCAGGGGCAGGTTTAGCCGGCATTATTATCCTCATTGTTTTTCCCCACAATACTCACTTGCTGGTGCCTGTGGCTTTTTTGGGGGCCATGGGCGCAGCGTGTCTGATTTACATTCTGGCCTGGAAGGGCGGGGATATTCAGCCTATGCGGGTGATCCTGGCCGGGGTGGCGGTTTCTGCTTTTTTGGGTTCCTTTATTTCCGCCCTGATGATTTTTTACAGCGACCGGGTCCATGGGGCCCTGATGTGGATGGCTGGCGGTCTTTCCGCCCGCAGCTGGCCCCACTTTAAGGTTATTTTACCTTATACCCTGCTAGGGGTTTTAATGGCTTTTTACGGTGCACAAAAATTGAATATTCTGCGCCTGGGGGATGAAATTGCCCGGGGCCTGGGTCTGAAAGTAGAAGCTGTCCGGATCGGATTAACAGCAGTGGCGGCTCTGCTTGCGGCCAGTGCTGTCAGTGTGGTGGGGCTTTTAGGTTTTGTCGGCTTGATTGTGCCCCATGCAGCTAGGCTTTTGATCGGCGGGGACCATAAGTTTCTTCTGCCGGCAGCGGCCCTTTTGGGAACAGGGGTGGTCACCATCAGCGATACGGTGGCTAGGCTGGCCTTTGCTCCTGTAGAACTGCCCGTGGGCATCATTATGGCTTTCCTGGGGGCGCCCTTTTTTCTATATCTCTTAAGGAGGGAAAGCTGATGGCCCTTTTAAATGTTGATGGGGTGAAATTTGCTTATAAAAAAAAAGAAGTTCTAAAAAAAATGTCTTTAGAGATTAATGAAGGGGATTTTATGGCTGTTTTGGGTCCCAACGGCTCCGGCAAGTCAACCCTTTTGAAGCTTCTTTCCCGTAACCTGAAGCCTGATGGGGGCAGTGTCTTTTACCGCAAGGAAAAAATCACCAGCATGGATACTAAAGCTTTAGCCAGACGCCTGGCTATTCTGGTCCAGGGGGCCGTGGCCCCTCCCGATATTTTGGTCAAGGATATGGTGAGTTACGGGCGCTACCCCCACCAGAAATGGTGGCGGGGCAATACCCAGGAAGATCTGAAGATTATTGCCTGGGCCATGGCCAGGACAAAGGTCCAGCAATTTGCTTTGCGCAGGATGGGAGAACTTTCAGGAGGGGAAAGACAGCGGGTTTTTCTGGCTATGGCTTTGGCCCAAAAACCTGAAATAATTCTTCTGGATGAACCTACCACATACCTGGATATTGCCCACCAGCTGGAATTGTTGGAATTAGTGCGGGAACTGAACAAGGAAGAAGGACTTACTGTTGTCGCCGTCCTTCATGATGTGGCTCAGGCCGCCCGCTATGCGGAGAAGGTTGTGTTGATGGAACAGGGGAAGATTATGGCTATGGGTTCCCCCCGGGAGGTTATTAACCCGGAGAATTTGCGGCGCCTTTACGGGGTGGAAGTGGAGGTATGCTGGGATCAACAAGGACTGCCCCGCATTTTTATTAAAGGACTGGCCAGATAAGGGAGCTGAAAACATGCCTGTGCTAGAAATAATTAACTGCACAAAAAAATTTGGCAACTTTACTGCAGTGGATGCCGTAAAGCTGAAGGTAGAAGCGGGGGATTTTTTGGGGCTTTTGGGTCCTAACGGGGCAGGGAAAACCACGCTAATCCGGATGGTATGCGGCTTGCTCAAGCCCACAGGGGGTGAAATCAGGCTCTTTGGCCAGATTTTTTCCCGGGATCTTTACAGCATTAAGAGCAAAATAGGACTTATCCCTCAACATAATAACCTGGAAGGTGAATTAACAGCCTGGGAAAACCTGGAGTTTCACGGCCGCCTTTTTCATATCCCAGGAGAGGAAAGGGACCGTAAAATCCGAGAAGTACTGGCATTTACGGGATTGGAAAAATTTCAAAACCGGCAAGTAGAAAATTTTTCCGGAGGCATGAAAAGGAGGCTGCTTCTGGCCAGGGCTCTCTTACATAATCCTGAATTGTTGATTCTTGATGAGCCCACGGCAGGTCTGGATCCGGAAATAAGGCAAGAAATATGGCAGCTTCTTTTAGAGTTGAACAGGCAGGGCATGACCATGCTTTTGACCACTCATTATCTGGAAGAGGCCGAAATCCTTTGCCAGCGCATTGTTTTTATGTACCAGGGACAAGTAGTCAGGGAGGGGAGACCCGGAGAACTGGCTAAAAACCTGGGGCAATTTGCCGTAGAAATAAAAGGACGGGAAGGAATGGAAGTCCATTATTTCCCCAGCCATGAAAAGGCTAAGGCTTTCCTGGAAAGGGAGGGTGTTGAGGGAAAACTGCGCAGAGTGAAGTTGGAAGATGTATATATGGATGTAATCAAGGAAGGTAAAAAAGATAAAGGGGGCGATGGGTAAAATGTTAGCTATTCTCTGGCATGAGTTGCTGCATTTTAAAAAAAACTGGTTGGCTATCAGTCTGGGGTCTTTGATTTCCCCCGCCCTCTATCTGACGGTATTTGGCTGGGGGGTAGGACGTTCTTTTTATGATGGTGCCCCCCATGCCCAGGGATATACTAATTTTGTGATTCCCGGCATTATCGCCCTTACTACTATGACTTCGGCTTTCACGGCTGTTGCTACCCCGCTGAACATTAGCCGGGTTATTCAGAAAACTTTCGAAGAATTTCTTCTGGCTCCTTTACCTGTATCTCGCCTGGTCCTGGGTAAAATTACGGGAGGGGCTTTGCGGGGGTTTTATACAGGCCTCCTTATGCTGCCCCTTTTAGGCCTCTTTCGGTTACCCCTCACCATAACTCCTCTTTTTTTACTTTTGATGTTCCTCAACGCCTTTGTCTTTGCTGCCCTGGGTTTTAATGCCGCCCTGATTATCAATTCCCACGGGAACATTAATAAGTTCAGCAGTTTTGTAATTCAACCCATGGCCTTTTTGAGCGGGACTTTCTTTCCTGTAGAACGTTTCCCCAGCTTTTTAAAACTCCTTATATATTTTTTACCCCTAAGCCATGCTGCCCGGGGTCTCAGGTTGGAAGCGGGTGGTCAGGAAAGCAGCTTATGGCCTCTGCTGATTCTTCTGGGCTATGCCTTCTTGCTTTATGGCAGTGCTGTCCTGCTATGCCGCAGGGTTGAATAAAAGGAAAAAGAAAGGCGGTTTATATCTATGGAAATAACATCCTATTATCCCTTTTCTGCCCTGGTAGGTCAGGAAAGGATGAAAAAAGCCCTGATACTGAATGTGGTGAATCCTGCTTTAGGTGGGGTATTGATCAGAGGAGAGAAGGGAACGGCTAAATCCACGGCGGTAAGGGCTTTGGCCAGCCTTTTGCCTCCTTTGGAAAAAGTAGCGGGCTGTCCCTTTAACTGCAATCCTTGGGAGGAGAGTTCCCTTTGTCCTGACTGTAAGAAAAATAAGGAAGATGGACAATTTTCCGTCATCAGAGAAAAAATGAGGGTTATAGAGCTGCCGATAAATGCTACCGAGGACCGGGTAGCGGGGACCATTGACCTGGAGCATGCCATTAAAGCGGGGGAAAAACGGTTTGAGCCGGGAATCTTGGCCTGGGCCCACCGCAACATTCTTTACGTGGATGAAGTGAATCTCCTGGATGACCACTTGGTGGATCTGCTGCTGGATGCCGCCGCCATGGGTGTGAATACTGTGGAAAGGGAAGGCATTTCTTTTAGTCATCCTGCCCGCTTTGTGCTGGTGGGCACTATGAACCCCGAGGAAGGGGAACTCAGGCCCCAGTTGTTGGACCGCTTCGGCCTTTCGGTGGAAGTAAAAGGGGAACAGGGAATTCTTATGCGCATGGAGGTCATCAAAAGGAGAATGGCCTTTGAAGAAGACCCCGCGGGGTTTGCGGTCCGCTACCAGGCAGAGGAGGAAAAGCTGCTCCGGCGCATTACAGAAGCCAGGTCCTTGCTGTCTGCAGTTGTGGTGCCCGAAAGAATTTATGAAAAAACAGCCCGCCTTTCCTTGGCGCTGGAAGTTGACGGTCATCGGGCCGATCTGACCATGATCAAGACGGCTAAAACTCTGGCTGCTTATAAAGGACAGCAGGAAGTAGGGGAAGACGAATTGTGGGAAAGCGCCCTCCTGGCTCTGCCCCACCGTATGAAACGCCTGCCTTTTCAGTCGGGGATCCTGGATGAAGAAGCCGTTAAAAAAATCATCTTTGACGGGGAGAAAAAATGAGCAGAAAACAACTATATCCCTTCGGGGCCGTCGTAGGACAGGAGGAGGCCAAGGAAGCCCTGCTTCTGAGTCTGATTAATCCCCGGGTTCAGGGGGTGCTCCTTTCCGGGGCCAAAGGGACGGCCAAATCTTCCCTGGTTCGTTCTCTGGTAACTTTGGATGACTCCTTGAAAATAGTGGAAGTCCCACTTAATACCACGGAAGACCGCTTGGTAGGGGGGATAGATTTAGAAAAAATGTTGCAAAGAGGAGAAAAGGTGCTGCAGCCCGGTATCTTGGCCCAGGCCCACGGCCATGTGCTTTACATAGATGAAATAAATCTTTTGCCCCCGTTCCTTGTAAAAAAAATACTGGATGCGGCAGCCACCGGAGTCAACAGGGTGGAAAGGGAAGGGATTTCCCTTTGTCATCAGTCTCGTTTTGTGCTGGTGGGCACTATGAATCCCGAGGAAGGGGAGCTTTCCCCCCAACTTTTGGATCGCTTTGGTTTATATGTAGAAGTGAAGGGCATAAAAGATGAGGAATTGCGCAAAGAAATAGTCAAGAGAAGGCTGGTCTTTGAAGAAAACCCTGCAGGTTTTCTGGCCTTGTGGCAGGAGGAAGGGGCGGAGCTTGCCCGCAAATTAAAATCAGCCCGCAGGATCCTGCCGGAAGTAAAGACCGGAGAAGAGATCCTGGGTTTAGCGGCAGAACTGGCCCAGGCAGCGGGGAGTAAAGGTCACCGGGGGGAGCTGGTCATGGTGGAGTGTGCCAGAGCTTTGGCTGCTTGGGACGGAAGAAAGGCGGTCACGGTCCAGGATGTGAAGAAAGCCGCCGCCTATGCTCTGCCCCACCGTCAAAGCCGGCAGCCCGGGGAGGCCCAGAGGAAACCTCTTCCGCCTGGGGCGGGAGCACCTCCGGAAAAGGAAGATAGAAGGGAAGAAAAAAAGGGGTTACCCCCTGGTAACCACTGGCGTAAGGGCATGGGTCAGGCTGAAGAGCGAAAAGATAACCCTGAAGAAATAGTTCTTTCAGACGGTATTCTTCCCCCCGGCCTGGCAGGGGCAGGAGGAAAGGGGAGAGGAGACTGGCGAGGAACCAGGGAGTGCAGAAAGAGGAGAGGACGGTACGCCGGCTGGACTTATCCCCGGGGAAAGGAATTAAACGCAGGGGATGTGGCCCTTGATGCCACCTTAAGGGCGGCGGCCTTGTGTCAGCCTTGGCGCAAAAAGGAAGGGGGGTTCTTAAAGATAGAGCCCCGGGACTTTCGGGAAAAAATCAGAGAAAATCCTCCCCAGCATTTGCTGGTTTTTGTGGTTGATGCCAGCGGGTCCATGGGGGCCAGGGCCAGGATGGGGGCAGTAAAGGGAGCCCTCCTCTCCCTCCTTAAGGAGGCTTACCGCAAAAGGCAGCAGGTAGCCCTTGTGGCTTTTCGCCAGGACCGTTCCCGGGTTTTGCTGCCTCCGACTCCAAGTCCGGAAAGGGCCCAAAAATATCTGGCAGAATTGGCTACAGGAGGAAAAACTCCTTTGGCCGAAGGGCTGCTCCAGGGCTTAGAGGTTATCACCCAGGCCCGGCGCAAAAACAAAGCCCTGACCCCTATCCTGATCCTAGTCAGCGACGGACGGTGCAACTGGGCCCGAGAAGGGCAAAACCCCCTGGAAGCAGCCTTAAATGCTGCTGGAATCTATAGACAAAAAGGAATTATCTCTTTGGTCCTGGACACGGAAGAAGGGGCTTTTTCTCTGGGTTTAGCCCGCCGGTTGGCAGAAGTCATGGGCGGTCGCTATGTAAGGTTGGAAGAAGTAAGTCACCGGACTGTTAAGCATTGTGTGACCTGTTTTTTACACGAATTTGAACGGGAAAGATAGATACAGCATTATCAGGGGGGTGTAAATTTTGGTAGAGATAACGGTTGTTACTGTTTCTTATGCAGCCCTGGAGGACCTGGTCATCGTCAGGGATAAGCTCCTTAGTCAATATCCCGGGGCCTTCCGACTTCACCTATTTAACGGTGAGAAGAAACTTCCGCCCGCCAAGAAGGAGAAGTTAAACCAGGCCCTGGATGCCTCCCGGTTTTTGATCTTGGACCTGATGGGGGCACCCGGTGAACTCCAGGCTTATCTTTTAAACCGGGCTCAAACTTTCCGGGGGTTTATCGTACCTTTTGGCGGGGAAAATTCGGGGATCCGCAGTCTCCTCCGGCTGGGGCGTTTGGATGGGTCCAGGATGTCCGGTGAGGGGGGAGAGGCCTCGTTGGCCAAGATGAAAAAAATGATGGAAATAGGGGAAAAGGCCGCCTCCCTGATGCCGATAGGTATTTTGAGGGATTTGCGCAATTATTTGCGTCTTCTGGAATACTGGCGTTTTGCCGGCGAAGAAAATATTAGAAACTTTCTTTTGCTGCTGTTGCGGGAGTACGGCTCCCTGACTTACCTGCCTCGGCCCGGTAATCCTCAGACAGCGGATCCTGTAAGTATTATGGATCCCTTGACAAGGGAGACTTTCCCTGATGCCCGTGCTTATTTTGCCCGTTGGGGCTATGAACAGGGGAAACCTGTCATTGCCCTCCTCTATTACGGCCATAATTATCCGGCCCGGACAGGACCTGCAGTACATAAAATCAGGACGGAACTAAGCCAGATAGCCAATGTGCTGCCGGTGGCCCTGACCTCCTTTACCGGCAGGGAAATCAGGGGTCTGGAAAAGATCCTGCAGGAGGGGGGAGAAAGAAAGCCCCGGCTCCTCCTCAATCTTTTGTCTTTCCGTTTGGGGGCAGGACCCATGGGAGGAGATGCCCAGGCCGGGGTAGAGTTTTTGCAAAGACTTGATGTACCTGTTTTGCATCCCTTTTTTATGAACAGGCGGGAGATTAAAGAATGGGAGGAGGCAAAACAGGGGATTAACAGCAGTGAATTCCTCATTTCTGTCATGCTTCCCGAACTGGACGGCAGCATTCTCACTTATCCTGTGGGCGGGATCGGGCGCCTTACCCATCAGGAGAAGGACGATGTTGATTTAAAAGAAATTGACATAATTGCCGAAAGGGTAGAACGATTAAAAAAACATGTCCAGAGCTGGCTTAAGCTACAGAGCCTCCCGCCTGGGGAGAAAAAGGTGGCCATTGTTTGTTATAACTACCCGCCGGGAGAAGGCAGTATTTTCGGCGGTGCTTTTCTGGATACTTTCGCCTCGGTGGCCAACCTCCTTCAGTATCTCCAGGAAGGGGGCTATCGTACCAAGGTACTGACGGCCCAAGAATTGAGGGAAATATTTGCTCCGGACAGGCTGGTAAACTCACCCCGCTGGAACAGGGATTACCGGGAAAGGGGTTATATCCTCTATCCGGTGCAGTCTTTTCTGGAAAAATATCAGGGTCCTGTGCCTCTTTCTCGGTTGGAAAAAGAATGGGGAAAAGCCCCCGGGGAGGTTATGACGGCGGATGGGAACTTTTTACTGCCCGGCGTGGTGCTGGAGAATGTTTTTATCGGCCTTCAGCCTACCCGTGGGGTCCATGAAAACCCGGAAAAAGTCTACCATGATGAAAACCTACCCCCTCCTTACCAGTATCTGGCCTTTTACCAGTGGCTGAGGGAAGAATTCGGGGCCCATGTCATTATCCACGTGGGGACCCACGGTACTTTGGAATTCTTGCCGGGCAAGGAGTGCGGCATGTCCGGTTCCTGTTTCCCCGATCTGTGTCTGGGGGAGATCCCCCATATCTACCTGTATTATGCGGGAAACCCGGCTGAAGCCATGGTGGCCAAAAGGCGTTCCCATGCCCTATTGGTGGGTTATCAACCTCCGCCCTTCGGGGAAAGCCAACTTTACGGGGAGTACAGCCAACTGGAGGCTTTGCTTCACGAATACTGGGAAGCCCGCTCTTTGAGTCCAGGCAAGTGTGAGGAAATCAAGGAACTTCTTTTAGAAAGGGCCCGTCAGGTAGGAATCATGGCCGAGGATTTGCCTCAACTGGAAAAGGCACTTTACCGTATGAAAAGGGCCCTCATCCCTTTAGGTCTCCATATTTTCGGCCAGGGTTACGGGGAAGAAGAAGGCAGACATTATATGGAATACGTCCTGCGTTATGACAGGGAGGGGCAAAAATCCCTTTCCCGCCTTTTGGCTGAAGCCCAAGGGTTGGATTACGAGGGGCTCATGGAGTCTGGGGCAACTGCACAACTGGCTTCACTGGCGGGAGAAGCCCAGAGATTGGTGCAAGTTTTCTGCCGGGAAGGTAAACTGCCAAAAGATTTTGGTTATCCGGAGGAACACAAAAAAGAAATAGTACAAGCTTTACAGACAGGTTTCAAGGCCAAAGAGGAGGCCTGCAAAAATCATGAAGGGCAAGGCTTGTTAAAAGCCTTGGCCGGCTGCTACCTCTCGGCTAAACTGGCGGGGGACTGCTTTAAGAATCCGGAAATTTTCCCCACAGGCTACAACCTGTATCAGTTTGATCCCCGCTTAATTCCCGGGGAAATAGCTTGCCGCCGGGGGGCCCTGGCTGCCCGCAAAACATGGGAGGAATACCGGCGCCGCCACGGGGTCTTTCCCCAGAGTACGGCGGTGGTGCTTTGGGGACTGGAAACTTCCCGAACCCAAGGGGAAACTATCGGGCAAATCCTTCACTATCTGGGAATTCGCTTCCGGGGAAGGAAAAGTCTGTACCAGCCCCTTTATGAAATAATTCCCCTGGAAGAACTGGGGCGTCCCCGCATTGATGTGGTGATCAATATTTGTGGGTTTTTCCGGGACATGTTTCCCCAGCTGATCCATGATTTGAACAATCTTTTATATGAACTGTCCTTGCGGGATGAACCCGAGGAAATGAATTATTTTTTAGCCCATACCCGCAGGCTCCAGGCTTTGCTCTTAGAAAAGGGCTTCAGCGAAGAAAAAGCCCGGGAGTTGGCCAGGGCCAGGATTTTCGGGCCCCAGGAGGGTGAATACGGCACCAGAGTAACCAAACTCCTGGAAACCAAAAACTGGCAGAGAGAAGAGCAGTTAGGGGAGACCTTTTTTGCCAGCTTACGGAATGTATACAGTGAAAATTTCCGGGGTACCCCTATGCCCGATCTTTATGCCCGGCAGCTGGAAGCGGTGGATGTGGTGGGGCAAATTAGGTCCAGCCATGAGTATGAAGTTACGGATCTGGACCATTATTATGAATTTTTTGGGGGTTTGGCCCAGGCCGTAAAAAGCGTAAAGGGCCGGCCTCCGGAAATTTTCATCACCGATACCACAGGGGAGACGGTGGAAACGGAAAAGGCAGACCAGGCCATCGACAGGGGGGTGCGCACCCGTCTCTTAAATCCCCGCTGGATCGAAGCTATGCTTAAGCATCCCTCCCGGGGAGGCCAAGAAATTGCCAAGCGCTTTTTAAATATCTTGGGGCTGGCGGCCACTACCGGTCAAGTGAGGCAGTGGGTGTTCCGGGAGCTCCACAAGACTTACGTGGCTGACGAAAGAATGAGGCAAAGGATGAAAGAAAACAATGCCTTTGCCTATCAAGACCTTTTGGAAACTATGCTGGAATACGATAAGAGGGGTTACTGGCAAGCCAGTGAGGAAGAAAAATCTCTCCTTTATCAGGTATATCTGGAAGGAGAAGGGGATATCGAAGACGGGTTATAAAAAAGACCCTTCATGAATTAGGAGGCGAAAGGAATGGCTATAAACATGAATAAAAAGAAAACCATAGCTCTTATTCTATTGATTGCCTTTTTGGTTTCCGCCCTGGCCGGTTGCGGCAAAAAGCAGGAAACGGCTTCTTCAGCTGCTTTTCTGGAAATCACCGATGATACCGGTAAAAAAGTGAAAATCAAAGAAAAACCCGAGCGGGTGGTAATCTTATCCGATGACTATATCAGCATCTATTATGCTTTAGGGGGCAAAATCATCGGTCGTCCTTCCACGGCCCAGTACATTCCCCAGGAAGCCTTAGCTGCCAAGCCTCTGGGCCATATTGCCAATCTTAACCTGGAGGAACTGACAGCCCTTAAACCTGATTTGGTCATCGGGCGGACGGCCATGCACGAAAATCTGGGGCCGGCTCTGGAAGCCAGCGGGATACCTTTATTGCTTTTAAATATGCGGACTCATCAAGATACTATGGAAAAAGTGAAACTAATGGGAAAAATCCTGGGCAATCCCCAGAAAGCCGAAGAAATTAATAAAGGGTTGGAGCAAAAAATCGGGGAAATTGTGGAAAAGAAACCGGAGAAAAAGAAAAAAGCCTTGATTATTTATGCTTCAGCCCGGGAAATAACCGTAGAAAATGAAACCAGCGTTACCGGAGGTATGCTGAAGCTCCTGGGTGCGGAAAATATTGCGGCGGGTAGCATACCCCTAAAAACTTATCCTACCCGCAGTCCCTTCAGTTTGGAGAAAGTGGTGGAAGAAAACCCAGATGTCATTGTGGTTACGGTCATGGGGAGTCTGCCGGAAATCAAAGAAAGAATCCAGGCTGACTTGGGCAGCAATCCTTCCTTCCAGAAGCTGAAAGCTGTTAAGGAGGGCAGAGTCCATTACCTGCCGCCCAGGTGGTTTTTATACAACCCTGCTCTGGAATATCCCCAGGCCCTGGCTTACCTGGCCCAGATAATTTATCCTGAAGTTTACGGTTCCTTGGAAGAAAAGGCGGAGAAACCGGGAGAAGTCAAAGAAACAGCCCCGGCGGCCGGGGCAAATGTCCCTGCGCCGACAGGACAGGCGTCTTCCTTGTCGGGATCATCAGAAAGCAAAAAAGAAGGAGCTCCTGTAACTGAGAAAAAAGAAGAAACTCCTAAGACCGAACAGAAAGAAAGCCGGGAAAGTCAGGGAGAAAGTGTTTATTTTACCCTCACTGATGATGCGGGACGGAAAGTGACTCTGGCCCACAAGCCTTTGCGGATCGTCAGCCTGTCCACCAGCTATCTCACTTTACTGGATGCCCTGGAGGTAAATCTCCTGGCCCGGGTATCCACCATGTCTAAAGTTCCAGCCCGCTACGAAAAGATCGATGACGTAGGCCATGTGGCCAACGTTAACCTGGAAAAACTTGTGGCTTTAAAGCCTGATCTGGTCCTGGGTGTCCAGGACATGCAGGAAAACCTTGTTCCTGCCCTGGAAAGCGCTGGGATTCCCGTTTTGCTCCTGAAAATGAAGACCCTTGAAGAAGTCAAAGAAAAGACTTTGCTTTTTGGCCGTATTGCAGGGCAAAAAGAAAAGGCCAATCGTGTGGTAACGGCAATGAACAACAAAGTGGAAGCGATAGCTAAAAAAGTGCCGGCGACAGGTAAAAAGGTGGCTTTACTCCATGCTACGGCTAAGGATGTGACTTTAAGCCTGGAAAACAGCATCCCCGGCGATGTAGCCAAAATTCTCAAGCTGGTCAATATTGCCGAGGGGAAGGTCAAATACCCCGGCAAGCCGGAAAGAACCCCTTTCAGCATGGAAGTCCTGGTAGCCGAAAACCCCGATGTTATCTTGATTTCCAGTATGGGCTCAAGTACAGATGTCCAGCTCAGGCTGGTAAAAGATGTGGAAAGCAACCCTGCCTGGTCCGGGCTTAAGGCGGTAAAAAACAAACAGGTCTTTACCCTGCCGGGAAATATGTTCCTGACCAATCCGGGCACCAACTACCCGGAGGCCGTGGAATATATGGCTAAGCTGGTTTATCCCGAACTTTTCAGATAGAAATGATTGAGGAAAGGATGGTTTTTTACGGGCATGAAAAAAACATTACTGTTCTTTTTGATGATAGCCCTTTTCTTAAGCGGGGCGGCGCGGGCGGAAGCCGTCCCCGCCAACAGGCATATTTGCCAGGCCCAGATCAACAGCTTGGAAGGGGAAGCCGACGGGGAAAGCAGACTGGAGATTACTATTTATACCAGCAGCCTGGAAAGTGGGCAACACCAGCCGGTAACTACCAGCGTCTATGTGGCCTCGGAGCGGGGCCAGGTGGACACCTTTACCCTCCTTGAGGGGCTAAGCGGCAGCTACCTTGCCGGCTATGAAAATAAAATATTTAAAGTGGAAACGGACAATAGGGGTATGGCCAAAATCGGCCTGAGCTCCCGCATTCGAGGCCAGGCCAAAATCGCCCTGGGCCTGGAACCAAAGGGGGATTTTGCCCAAAACAATATTTATCAATATGTTACCGGGGCCCTGAAAAACGGCGAAGCCGTCCAGGTATTTGGCGAGTTTACGGTGGAATTTGTTCCCGGCAGCATCGAAACCATTACTTTAAAGGGAGTGAAAGATTCCAAAGGCAAGACCAATTATGATCTCAGTAAAAAAATCTATGACAAAAACATTTTGGCCAACGGCAGTGACTACTACGAATTGACCTTTGTCCTGCAAGATAAGAAAAATAACCCCATAGCTAATAAAAAAGTGAGTTTTTTGCCCAACCGCCCTGGTATGTCCCTGAGCGAGGTGCGGGACGTAAGCAATAATGCCGGGGAAGTACGGGTCAGGGTGGCTTCCCTGGACAATGAAAAAGGCACTTATGACGAGCCCCTGACCATACAAGTCAAAGCAGGAACCAAGAGTCTTACGGTGCCCCTGCAGTTTCATTCTGTTAAGCCCCAGAAAATCAGGCTGTCCCGGATGGGTCTGCCTAAAGAAGTGCCAATCAAAATGGCCCATTACAAAAACATGCCCAAAATAAGCCTCTATTTTGATGATGCCTTTGACAATCCTGTGGATCCCGTCCATGTCAAAAACGATTACCTCAGCTTTATCAATTTTGAGTGGGTAGAAAAGCCGGAAGGGTCCCAGGTGAAAGATAATTACTGCAAAATTGACCAGAAATACATTGATGCCATGGGGGACCTTTTTGAAATCTATTTGCCGGAAAACCTGGACAAAGAAGGCAAATATACCTTACGGGTATCCCTGGATAACGGCAGTAAGGCGGAATTTTCCTTCCAAGGGGTCAAGATGGGGACTGTCAAGGAGCTGTATATCAGCAGTTTTGTCCAGTCCATGCCTTTAGGAGGAGTGAAATCTAAGAAGGTAACGGAGATTTTCCGTGTGGACGAAAAAGGTGTCCGTTACCGAATTTTGGAGGATGATATTCCCCAGGACCTTCTCTTTACCGTGAGCCGCGTAAATCTGGTCCAGAGCGTGGGTAGTAAGGGGGAAATTACGTCTAAAACAGAGGAAGAAGATACGGGCAAATTTGTGGTAACAGTTGTAGATAAAAAATATAATGTGACAGGCGAATATTTTATGGGAATAAACAAAAGGCTTCAAGGCATCAGAGTAGATGCCCCCGGTAGTCCCTTGGAGATTGGGAAGTTCCACAGCCTGCCCATTTCCTTTGTGGACACCGATGGGGAACCGGTGGGCTACGGAGAGGAGCTTTTGGTTTCCATGGGCAACCCCAAAGTCACCTACCAGTTGCGCTCTGTAGTCCAGCGCCCTGACGGGGTCATGGCCTTTGCCAAGAGGGGCAGCCGCTTCCGCGTGGATATGGTCAATAAAGGGCAGAGCAGCATCAACGTTTTTTGCGATACACCTGGGACCTATGAATTCATTGTTTTACTTGATATAACCAAAACTGTGGGCAGCAGTTCCACCACCCAGACTTACCTGGCCTCTTTCCCTGTGACTTTTGCGGCAGCAGAAGCCCTCCAGAAAAGGGAAAGCGCCCTCTTTTTCGGTGCGTCAGCCTATATGGCGGAAGGCAAGATTTTTTCTGCCGCAAGCCCTCCCCGTTTGGTAGAAGGCGTTACTTATGTGCCCCTTGATGCTCTGGAAGGGCTCCTGGATTTAAAAATTAGAAAGTCCACAGAAGATGGGAGCTTTATCTTGGAACGTTTTGAAAAAAAGGTTTTAGTGAAAGAAGGGGAGAAAACCTTCCGTATTCTTAAGGATTCAGTATCTTCTGAAGATGTAACAGGGGAAATGGGAGGGCTGCCCTTCCGGGAGGGGGATGTGCTGTATCTGCCTTTGCGCGGTATGGCCCAAGCTTTTCTTTATAACCTGGAGGCCCTTGAAAACGAGGAAGGCCTGCTGGCCGGGGTCAGACTGATTTATGAAGGGTATGCTGGGAAGATTTTATAGATTATGTCATTGATTAAAAACTAGACAAAATTTGGCGTCTGATTTACAATGAAAAACAGACAGGGGCCAAGAAGGTTCCGCAACAAAACTTATGACTTTTGCAATACAAAGAAAGTAAGCCATGAAGGTTGGAATGGCGCAGGAAGCGTCAGGTCGACTTTTTATGGCTTTATTTTTTTTTAAGAATATGAAAGGGGTTGGAAGAAGTTTATGACGGATCTAAAGTTATGGGAAAAAGCAGTAAGTTTCCACGGGCATGAGTGCCCCGGCCTGGCCATTGGGGTCAGGGCTGTAGAAGGGGCCATGGCCAAGATGGGGATTACTTTTTCCCGGGATGAAGAAATCGTTTGTGTTACGGAAAATGATGCCTGCGGCGTCGATGCCATCCAGGTTCTAACGGGATGCAGCCTGGGTAAGGGGAACCTTATCTACAGGGGTACGGGCAAACAGGCCTTTACCTTTTTCAGCCGGAAAACTGGCCAGGGGCTGCGCATAGTCTTAAAACCTTTCCGAGAGGAAATGGCCAGGGACAAACGCCAGGAATATGTCCTCCAGGCAGAACTGGAAGAGCTCTTTGACTTCAAAAAACCCCACTTTCCCCTGCCGGAGAAAGCCCGACTGTTTGCTACATTAGTCTGCGAAAGCTGTGGTGAGGGTGTCCATGAAGGGAAAGCAAGGATCCAGGATGGGAAAAAGGTGTGTCTTGATTGTTTTCAAGACTACAGCCGGGGTTTTTAAAGATGGATATAGCCTATTATGACAGCTTATGGAGGTCAGGGCCGGGAGGGCAGGAGAGTGAATCCTTCTGGGACGGCAGGGCTGATCATTTCGGCACCCATGTTTATAAGGGAACGGAGGGAAAGGAACGCCTGTTGAAGCTCCTTTCCCTGTTAACAGAAAAAGGGTTGCTGACCCCGGAAAGCTCTGTCCTGGATATAGGCTGTGGGCCCGGCAAATATGCCGTGGAAATGGCCAGACGGAGCAAGGAAGTTACCGCTCTTGACATTTCTGCCAAAATGCTGGCCTTTGCTGAAGAGAATAAAAAAAAGGAAAAAGTGGAGAATCTCTTCTTTTTCAAACTGGATTGGGGTCAGGTCTCCCTGGAAAAACTGAACTGGGAGAAAGGTTTTGATTTAGTCTTTGCCTCCATGTGCCCTGCCGTGAACAGTAAAAAAGCCCTGGAGAAAATGATTAGGGCCAGCAGAGGCTATTGTTTTATGAGCACTTTCGCCAAAAGGGAGGAAAGCATCCGCGATGTTTTGGCGAAGGAACTGCTGCCTGGCTGGGATCAGCATAAACAGGGGAAAGGGCTCTCTTGCTGCTGCAACATCCTCTGGCTGATGGGTTACTATCCTGAAATAACTTACTGGGACAGCCAGTGGGAAAACAGGTTTACTTTGGAGGAGGCCTATACTTACTACGTTTCTGCTTTGCCTTTGCCGGGCGGCCCCTCAGAGAGACAAAGCAAGTATATCAAAAATTTTTTGCAAAAGCGGGAAAAAGCTGGTCTGGTGACAGAACAGGTGAGGGCCAAATTTGCCTATGTCTGGTGGAAAGTATGACGAAGATTAAAGGACTGAAGGACATGACAAATAGTGCAGAAACTTCCTACATCACCCGGGGCTACATCCGGTATACGGGCAGGAAAAAAATTGTGCTGTTGTTATTGTTATTTCTGATTGTGCTGCTGTCCCTAGCTGCTATCAATGCCGGGGCCATTGCTTTTAATCCTTATCAGATCTTCCTGGCTATGCTGGGACAGGGAAGCAGTGTTTCCCATGTGGTAATCTGGAATATCCGCCTGCCCCGGGTTTTGGCCGGTGTGATAGCCGGTGCCGGTTTGGCTGTGGCAGGTTGTGTAATGCAGAACAACCTGAAAAACCCCCTGGCTTCCCCTTCAACCCTGGGTATTGCCAGTGCTGCAGCCTTTGGGGCCAATATTGCCATTATTGTCCTGGGTGCCGGCAGTTTCCAGAGCACCAGCACTGATGCAGTAATTATTAATAATCCCTATCTGGTGACCTTCTCAGCCTTTATTTCTGCCATGGCGGCAACCCTGGCCATCCTGACCCTGGCCAAGTTGAGGTCTTTTTCTCCGGAAGCTATGGTCCTGGCAGGTGTGGCCATAAGTTCCCTTTTTTCCGCCGGTACCATCGTTATCCAATATTTTGCCCAAGATGTAAAAGTGGCCGCCGTTGTTTTCTGGACTTTTGGGGATTTAGGCAGAGCTTCCTGGCGGGAAGTGGGCCTGATGGCCTTACTTGTTTTCTTTTCCCTGGTTTACTTCATGACCCGGACATGGGATTATAATGCCCTGGACAGCGGAGAAGAAGGGGCTAAGGGTTTAGGTGTTAATGTGGAAAAAGTGCGCCTTGGCGGTATGTTTGTTTCTTCCCTGATTACTGCTGTTGTTGTTTCTTTCTTGGGGGTTATTGGCTTTATCGGGTTAGTGGGGCCGCAAATGGCGCGGCGCATTATTGGCGGCGATCACCGTTTCCTGGTTCCGGCTTCCGCTTTACTGGGGGCCCTCTTGCTCCTGGCTGCCGATACCGCCGCCAGGACCATAATTAATCCTGTAGTACTGCCCGTGGGGGCTGTTACTTCTTTTTTAGGGGCACCTCTCTTCCTCTACTTACTGATAAGGGGGCCGCAGAGAAAATGATTTTGTCTGTGCAGGGATTAAAATTTTCTTATCCCAGCCGTCCTGTGCTGGAGAATGTTAACTTTGCTCTGGAAAAAGGGGAATGTTTAGCTGTGTTGGGTACTAACGGGGCCGGGAAGTCTACCCTGCTTAAATGTCTGAACAGGATCCTTAAGCCCCAGGGAGGTATAATTTGCCTGGGGGAAGAGGCTTTATTACAATTGAATCTCAATGCCCTGGCCCGGAGAGTAGGCTATGTGGCCCAAAAACAGGAAAATCCCAGGAACACTGTCTTTGATGCCGTGCTCTTGGGACGCAAGCCCTATATCCAATGGGATGTGACCAAAAAAGACCTGGAAATTACAGTCCAGGTCCTGCAGCTCTTGGAATTGGAGGATTTGGCCCTGAGATATTTGGATGAACTCAGCGGGGGGGAATTACAGAAAGTGGTCATTGCCCGGGCCTTGGCCCAGGAGCCGGACCTGCTCCTTTTCGATGAACCTACCAGCAACCTGGACCTGAGAAACCAGGTGGAAGTGACAAGACTTATTAAGAAGGTAGTGAAAGAGCGGGGGCTTGCTGCCGTTGTGACCATGCATGACCTTAATCTGGCCCTTCGTTTCGCCGACAAGTATTTGTTGCTAAAAAAAGGCGCTGTCTTTGCTGCCGGCGGGGTTGAAGTGATCACCCCGGAAAATGTGGAGAGTGTCTATGCTGTTCCCGTTGTCATTAATAAATACCAGGAGATTCCTGTGGTTATCCCTCTGTAATTTTTATTTAAAAGGAGGCAGTCAATGATATGAGAAAAATTAAATTATCCCCATTATTTATTACCCTGCTTTTAGCCGCCGTTCTAGTTTTGGGGGGCTGTGTACCCAAGGGTGAACAGGATAAGGCTGCCAATTCTTTTATGGTGACAGATATGCTGGGCAGGCAGGTTACCCTGAAAAAACCGGTCGAAAGGGTGGTGGCTATTGGCCCGGGGGCCCTGCGGCTTTATTGCTATATTAACGGAACAGATAAGGTAGTGGGAGTGGAGCAGTTAGAAAAGAACAATCCCACCGGCAGGCCTTACCTGTTGGCTTATCCTTCCCTGACCAGTCTTCCCGTCATCGGTCCCGGCGGGCCCAACAATGCTCCTGATCCGGAAAAGATTGTGGCAGTCAAACCTGACGTAATATTCACTACTTATAATGCAGACAAGGCTTCTGTCGATGCTCTGCAAGGAAAAACGGGTATTCCCGTAGTGGCCTTGAGCTATGGCAAAGTATCCGTCTTTGATCCGGCCGTTTACAGCTCATTAAAACTGATCGGCGAGATTATGGGTCAGGAGAAAAAGGCTCAGGAATTGATTGGTTACATGGAGAAATGTAAGGAAGACTTGAATAATCGCACCAAGGATATTCCCGACAACAAGAAACCCACTGTGTATGTGGGAGCCTTAGGAGCCAGAGGAGCCCATGGCATAGAAAGCACACAGGGTAAATATTCTTTGCTGGAAGCCATCCACGCAAAGAATGTAGTGGATGAAACGGGCAAAACCGGGTCTATCATGATCGATAAAGAAAAACTCATCCAGTGGAATCCTGATATTATTTTTATTGATTTAGCCGGTTATTCAATTGTACAGGACGACTATCAAAAAAATCCTGCATTTTACAAAGCTTTGTCTGCCGTCAGGAAAGGAGAGCTTTATTCCCAGCTGCCCTATAATTTTTACACCACCAATATTGATACGGCCCTCGCTGATGCCTATTACCTGGGTAAAGTGATCTATCCCCGGCAGTTTGAGGATGTGGATCCGGAGAAAAAAGCCGATGAAATTTATCAGCATCTTCTGGGGAAACCCCTTTATGCCCAGATGGCTAAAGATTTCGGCGGATTTAAGAAGTTGACATTGCCGTAAATCCTGTAGTCTATAGCGGTTTTAC
>CAZWTM010000049.1:0-19262 GCA_964637385.1 uncultured Peptococcaceae bacterium | reverse complement strand
ATCTAAGATTAAGCGAGATATTCAAAGAAAACCAAAGATTATAGAGGGAGGTGAGCAAGATTTTACTTTATTATCTGATTACCGCTTTATTAGCAGGAATAGCCGGAATTTCCGCGGGTTATATAATACGTAAGAATATTGCCGAGGCAAAAATTGCTTCTGCCGAGGAAGCCGCAGCCAAAATATTAGAGGATGCGGAAAAAGAAGCGGAGGCTAAAAAGAAGGAAGCCATCTTAGAGGCGAAAGAGGAAGTTCATAAATTACGTAATGAAGTTGAGAGAGAAAATAGGGAAAGACGTAATGAAATGCAGCGTATCGAACGTAGATTGCTGCAGAAAGAGGAGTCCTTAGACCGGAAAGCCGAAGCTATGGACCGTAAAGAAGAGCACCTGCAGAAATTGGAGCAGGAAATCAACAACCTGAAAAAAGGTATTACTGAACTTTATCAAAAACAACTGGCCGAACTGGAAAGAATCTCTAACCTTTCTTTTGAACAGGCCCGTGAACTCTTATTGTCCAAGGTTGAAGATGAGATCAAACATGAGACAGCCATGATGATCAAAGAGCTGGAAGCCCAAGCCAAAGAAGAGGCTGAGAAAAAGGCACGGGAAATCATCTCCTTAGCCATTCAGCGCTGTGCTGCCGACCATGTAGCCGAAACTACAGTCTCGGTGGTTGCTCTTCCCAATGATGAAATGAAGGGCCGTATCATTGGGCGTGAAGGCCGTAATATCAGAACTTTAGAGACATTGACAGGCATTGATCTCATTATTGATGATACACCGGAAGCAGTTATCCTTTCCGGATTTGATCCCATTAGACGTGAAGTGGCTAGGACAGCTTTGGAGAAATTAATCCTGGATGGCCGTATCCACCCAGCCCGTATCGAAGAAATGGTTGAAAAAGCCCAGAAAGAAGTAGACCAGCGAATTCGTGAGGAAGGTGAACAGGCTACCTTTGAGACTGGCGTAAATGGCCTCCACCCTGAACTTATTAAATTATTAGGTCGACTTAAATTTAGGACAAGTTATGGTCAAAGCGTCTTAAAACATTCCATTGAAGTAGCCCACTTAGCTGGCATTATGGCCGCGGAGATTGGGGCAGATGTAGCTCTGGCCAAACGGGCCGGTCTCCTCCATGATATAGGCAAAGCAGTTGACCATGAAGTAGAAGGGCCCCATGTTGCCATAGGGGCAGACCTGGCTAAAAAATACCGGGAAAGTCAGGAAGTGGTGCATGCTATCGCTGCCCACCACGGCGATGAGGAGTTTAAATCAGTGGAGGCTGTTTTAGTGGCTGCGGCCGATGCCATTTCCGCCGCACGTCCCGGGGCCAGACGGGAAACCTTGGAAAATTACATCAAGCGCTTAGAAAAACTGGAAGAAATAGCCAATTCTTTCGAAGGCGTAGATAAATCCTTTGCCATTCAGGCAGGAAGAGAAATTCGCATCATTGTTAAACCCGAAAAGGTTGATGATGCTGCCGCCGTAAGAATAGCCCGCGACATTGTGAAAAGGATTGAGAATGAGTTAGAATACCCGGGACAAATTAAAATTGTCGTGGTTAGAGAAACTCGCGCCGTTGATTATGCTAAATAAGCGACCTGAAAAAGGTCGCTTTTTCCATTTATCCCATTTAATAAATATGTTTAAATTAAAGGATTTTACTGGGGGGATGACGAAATAGAAATTTTGTATGTCAGCAAAGGATGGTGTCAAATATGCAACCCCAAAAAAAGCTCGATGATGAGGAGAGCATTCATCTTCTTACATCATTACTGGTTCGTTACCCCGAAGTGGGTACAATAAATTACTCCCCGCGAGGCCATTTACTCAAACTAAAGTTTATCTTAAAAGAAGAACTCGATAAAAAAACTATACAGCAAATCAGTGAAGAGCTTAAGAATTGTATTTATACATACATGTATTATGAAAATAAATTGGAACCAAAATATCTTAAAACCAAATATCATGTTAGTTCGGGAATTACTATTTTTGAAATAACGAGAGATGCCAGTACATTAACACAAAAAGAAATAGGATTAATTATCTGTCTTCTCAGAGAACGTCTTAACCACAGCCTGGTGACAGATAGTTATTCTATACATGATGAAGACTTCATGGAGCAGGATGATTTTATTCACCATATGCTGGAAAACCTTCGGGGGAAAAATTTAAAAAATAGTTTAATTGCAGTAAGGGAAGAGGGCAGAGTTCTTATTTTTAAAAGATAGTTTACGGGTTGAGAATTGGCAATAATAGTTTTAGTACACTACCTCTTTCATCATATGGAGGCTTTTATGTTACATATTTTAATGGTCGGAGATATCGTAGGTCGTCCCGGACGCAGGGCAGTTAAACAACTTATTCATCCTTTAAAAAAGAAATATGATATAGATTTTGTGATCGCCAACGGGGAAAATGCGGCAGGTGGTAACGGCCTGACCCAGGAAATTGCCGAGGAACTCCTGGATGATGGTATAGATTTTATCACGATGGGTAATCACACGTGGGATAAAAAAGAGATTTTAGAATTCATCGATTTAGAACCTCGTCTCATTAGACCTGCCAACTATCCCCCAGGTACACCTGGAAAGGGAAGTGCTGTGGTTAAAATAGCCAAAGACATAAAACTGGGAATCGTCAATTTATCAGGTCGTGTTTTTTTACCCCCTCTGGATTGCCCTTTTCGTACCGCCGAAACCATTGTAAACATTTTATCCAAAGAGACAAAAATCATTATTATAGATTTTCACGCCGAAGCTACTTCTGAAAAAATAGCTTTTGGCTGGTATATGGATGGAAAAGCCTCGGCTGTTATTGGAACCCATACCCACGTACAAACAGCCGATGAACGCATCCTCCCCCAGGGCACTGGTTACATTACTGATGTAGGCATGACAGGACCACGGGACTCTGTACTGGGCGTCAAAACAGATCTAGTAATCAGTAAATTCATAACTCAGTTGCCTGTTCGTTTTGAGGTAGCAACAGGTCCAGCCCAATTAAATGGCGTTCTCCTTCACATAAACGAGAAAACCGGGAAAACGGAATATATCGAACGCATCCAGGAAACAGCAACAATCTAAAGGTTTTCCTCCCATTGTATAGAAAATTTTCATATTTCTATTGGGTTTTAAAGGAATTTTTTTTGTCATGTAGAATAGTTACATAACAACGAAAAAATATTATAAGAGTCGAGGGAGGTAACAAGGTTGGAAGTATTGAAAGTTTCAGCAAAGTCGAGCCCAAACGCTGTTGCTGGTGCATTGGCCGGCGTTATTCGTGAAAGAGGATGTGCAGAAATTCAAGCAATTGGTGCTGGTGCTCTTAACCAATCCGTTAAAGCAGTTGCCATCGCCAGAGGTTTTGTAGCTCCCAGCGGAATCGATTTAATATGTATCCCTGCTTTTACAGACATTGTCATTGACGGGGAAGAACGGACCGCCAT
This sequence comes from uncultured Peptococcaceae bacterium, assembly GCA_964637385.1. GTDB lineage: Bacteria > Bacillota > Peptococcia > DRI-13 > DRI-13 > Thermanaerosceptrum. Next base: position 15,812 of record CAZWTM010000049.1, on the reverse strand, counting down.
TAAACTTATTGTAGAGCCAAGATAATCTTGCTGAGCCTGTTCTTGAAACAGGCTTTTTTGTTTTTATGCTTTATGCATATACTGATACTGTTATGTTGAATAGAAGGTGTTTTCATGAATGGGTACAATTTAAAATTTCTTGTGGTCGATGGCCATTGTGACAGTATTTTAGCATGTTATAAAGAAAAGCGAGATTTTATAAAGAGCTCTCCTCGAGGACATCTGGATTTATCCCGTTTAAAACAAGGCGGGGTAAATTTACAATTCTTAGCCATTTATATTGAACCCCAGTATAAGCCTTATGGTGCCCTCTGTCGCGTTTTAGAGCTTTTGGATTTCTTCTACAGCCTGAGAAACGAAAGGGGAGAACCTTTGCCAATTATTAAAGAACAACAAGATTTGCTCTTTTTAAATCCAGAGAGCGTAAAATTTCTTTTAACAGTGGAAGGGGGAGAAGCCCTGGAGGGGCAGCTAAGTACATTGAGAATCCTCTTTCGCATAGGGATACGCAGTATGACGCTGACCTGGAACCAAAGAAATCAATTGGCAGACGGTGTTTGGGAAAGGGAAAGCAGGGGAGGTTTAACTACCTTTGGTAAAGCCGTAATCAAAGAAATGAATCACCTGGGAATGCTCATTGATGTATCTCATCTTTCGGAAGCAGGCTTTTGGGATGTGATTTCCCACACCACAAAACCCATTGCTGCTACCCATTCCTGCTGCCGTGCCCTCCATGACCACCCGCGGAATTTACGGAATGAACAGCTGGAAGCTCTGAAAAAGAACCAGGGCATCATCGGCATTAACTTTTGTCCCGACTTTTTAGGAAGCCAAAGGGTAACGGCCGAAACCGTCATGGAGCATATTGAACATGCTGCCGGTATTGCCGGCGTCGACCATGTGGGACTAGGGTCTGATTTTGACGGCATAGAGACAACACCTGCCGGCCTGGAGGATGTGAGTAAAATACCCCTGCTTACCGAGCTCCTTTTGAAAAGAGGCTGGAAAGAGGAAGAAATAAGAAAAATCCTGGGAGGTAATTATATTCGTGTGCTCCAACAAGTTTTGCCCCCAAATAAGAGTTGATTTGCACGTTCACACCACTGCTTCTGACGGAACTTACAGGCCCAGTGAAGTGATCAGACTCGCCAGGGAAAAAGAAATAGAATATATCGCCATTACCGATCATGATACGACAGAAGGTCTGCCCGAGGCTGTGCAGGAAGGTGAGTTGCAAAAAATTATCGTAATTCCTGGTGTGGAAATCAGCACCGTCTACCAGGAAGAAGAGATTCATATTCTGGGTTATTCTATGAATACGGCCCATGCTTCACTGCAATCAACCTTAAAAAAACTTGCCAAGGCCAGGCACGGTCGCACCCAGGCTATGGTGAAAAAACTGCAGGAGCTGGGATATAACGTAGCCCTGGAAGAAGTTATAGCCAAAGCAGGACCAGGTGCAGTGGGCCGACCCCATCTGGCCCTGGTCCTCATAGAGAAAGGTTATTTTACCAGGATAGAAGACGTCTTTTTCCAGCTTCTTAACCCGGGTTGTCCCGCTTATGTTCCGCGATTTAAAATTTCTCCCGCTGATGCCATTATTTTAATCAAAAAAGCAGGGGGAGTGCCGGTTTTAGCCCATCCCGGCGAAAATTTCCCCCTTCATTTGCTTACTGACCTGATCAAAGAGGGGCTGGCCGGAATCGAGGTCTACCACCCTCACCACCCTCCTGATTTAGAAAAATATTATTATGAGCTGGCCATGGAACACAGGCTTTTAATCACAGGCGGTTCGGACTTCCATGGGCACGACCCTGAAGAACTCAACAATTTTGCCAAAGTATTGCTGCCGTCCTCCTTCGTGACAAGGCTTGTGTCAGTCCAAAGAAACGGTAACCAGAAATCTTGACCGGTAAATAAATTGTGTGTTAATATAAATGGGAAAAATTTTATAAATAATCTCAGGTGCATCGCTTAAAAGGGAAGATCGGTGTGAATCCGGCGCGGTCCCGCCGCTGTAATCGGTAACAAATCTCACATACAGCCACTTATGCTTCATCATAGGGAAGGCGTGAGAGGAGGATGACCCGAAAGCCAGAAGACCTGCCTGATGATTGTAATCAGACCCCGGTGCAGGGTATATGGTTACCTTTGGATTAAGAAGCAGGGTGCAGTCCTTTGGTATAACCAGAGGACTTTTCTTTTCTACTACTCAACTTCCATCTTTACCCCCCTTTGGGGGCGACTTTTTAAAATTACGCACCGGATGTTTTCATAAACTGGGAAAGACTAGGAATACCCCCTTGGGAATATAATACTAAAAAGTGTATATTTCCCAAGGGGGTTACGCCGATGGTCAATGAGCAGGAATTCATCCGTTTGCAAAATCGCATTAAAGAATTGGAGAACCAGGTTGAACATTTACGCATTAGCCGTCGCGTTTTAATGAATTTAATTGAAAAAATCGAAAAAGAAAAAAGAACTATTCTGAGCCACTTGGAAAAAGAGAATAAAAGACTGCAGCATAACAACCAGCGTTATGCCCAGTGGTTAATGAAAAAAAACCGTAAAATTGTGGAGTTGGAAGCCATTTTTCAGAATGGTACTAAGTATATTCCGGAGGAATTATGGAAAAAGGACACTTAATTCTAGTGACAGGTGCGGCACGCAGCGGTAAAAGTTCTTACGCCGAAAGCTTAGCCCATTCGCTTTCCGCCCGGGTAGCTTATCTAGCTACAGCGCAAGCCCTGGATGAAGAAATGAAAGAACGTATCAGAATACATACCGAAAGACGTTCTCACACCTGGCGGACCTTTGAAGAAGCTTTTGCTCCTGGCCAAATTATTCTCAATCATTATCAGGAATACAAGATATGGCTCCTGGATTGTATAACGCTCCTGGTTGCCAATCATTTGCTTTCGGAAGTCCAACCTCAGGATACAGTATTTATTTCTACTGAAATAGAATCCTTCATTCTCAAGGAAATTGATCATTTAATCAGAATTGTCCACGATACAGGGATTACCCTGATTGCTGTCACCAATGAAGTGGGCTGGGGATTAGTCCCTCCGGACCCTCTCAGCAGAGCCTACCGGGACATTGTGGGAAGGATTAATCAAAAACTGGCCCAGGCCGCAGATGAGGTTTATTTGGTCACAGTGGGAATACCCCTTAAACTCAAATCAACAGCAAATGGAAGTGGCGTATAAATGCAGAAAAAACAATTAAGGACGGGGTTTACAACGGGCAGTGCGGCAACGGCAGCTGCCCTTGCGGCTACTTTAACAGCCCTCAGGGGAATTAAATATGAGGATATTACCATTACCACCCCCCTCGGTATTACTTTAAACATACCAGTACAGTTCAAGAGTATAACAGGTAATCATGTCACTTACAGTGTCATCAAGGACGGAGGGGATGACCCTGATGTCACCCATGGCTGCGAGATTCAGGCTGCCGTAGTTTTAACAACGGATGAGCAGATCATCATAAAAGGCGGGAAAGGCGTAGGTATTGTGACAAAGCCCGGTCTTTCCATTCCTGTGGGTGAACCTGCCATCAATCCTGTGCCACGGCAGATGATGATAGATTCTGTAAAAAAATGTTTGCCACCTGGCAAGGGGGCCATCATTACCATTAGTGTACCTTTGGGTGAAAGTATTGCGAAAAAAACATTAAACAGCCACCTGGGAATTATCGGTGGGATCTCCATCCTGGGAACCACAGGTATCGTATATCCCATGTCTGAAGAAGCTTATAAAACTTCCTTAACCCCCCAACTGGACGTGATTAAAGCTCTGGGTTATCAAACCGTGGTCCTGACACCGGGACGGATTGGACAAAGGTGCGCTGAACAGTTTGGTTTTTCTGCAGACTACACCTGCCTGACCGGCAATTATCTTGGCTATATGCTGGAACAAGCAGTGGAGAAAGGATTCCGAAAGCTCATACTTGCCGGACACCCCGGAAAATTGGTGAAACTGGCGGCGGGAGTTTTTCATACCCACAACCGTATGGGAGACGGGCGCCTGGAAACCATGGCCGCCGCCGCTGCCGTTCTGAATGCTCCGGCAGCACTGGTTAAAGATATTTTTTACAGCCTCACCACCGAGGCTGCCATCCAGTTAATTAGTCAGTGGGAAAAAAGAGATGATTTCTGGACGTTCCTGGCCCACAGAGCAATTGAAAAAGTGGGCAAATATCTTTTCCAGGAAGCAGCAGTATCACTTATCTTTTTTGATTACCAGGGACAGGTGCTGGGCTCAGCAGACCCAGACAACCTGATTGGGGGAGTCTTAAATGGATAATCGCTTACATGTCGTTGGCGTCGGTTCCGGTTATCCGGATTATACCTTACCCCTTGGCTTGAAAATTATTAAAAAAAGTCAGGTTTTAGTGGGTGGCCAGCGCTTCATACATAATTTTGCCGAGGCCCATCATCAGTTATTTTATGTGAAAAACAATTTGCCTGATGTGGTAGCCTATTTGAAAAATATTTATAAAGAAAAAGAAACATGTGTCCTGGTTTCCGGTGACCCCGGTTTCTATAGTTTTTTGGGTTATCTCCGCCGATATTTTTCCCCTGCGGAGCTAAACGTGATACCGGGAATCAGTTCCATTTCCCTGGCTTTTGCTAAACTTGCGGAATCTTGGCATGATGCCCGTTTAATCAGTCTCCATGGCCGTTCTCCAGATGTTTTATCCTCTCTAACCCCCGGTCAGAAAATTGCCATCTTAACGGATCCTAAGAATACCCCTTCTTTAGTTGCTCAAAAACTGTCCAGTATTTTGGGGAAAGACTGCCGAGTTACGGTGTGCGAAGCACTGGGTACACCCCAGGAAAGGTTGACCACTACCACTTTAGAAAAGGTGAGGGATACAGATTCTGTAAGCTTGCTGGTGATTTCTCATGTTTAAAGAATTAGTGCCGGGATTACCCGATGATTGTTTTGAGCGTGGCAGAGTGCCCATGACGAAAAGAGAGATACGTATCCTCACCTTAACGCTGGCCCGTATTAAACCCCAGAGTATTGTTTGGGATATTGGTGCCGGCACAGGCAGCCTCAGCATAGAATCGGCCTTCATGGCTCCCCAGGGTATGGTCTATGCCATTGAGAAAAATCCTGAAGCCTGTGGGCTCATTGCCAAAAATAAAGAGCGATTTTCCCTGGAAAATCTCAAAATTATCCCGGGCAACGCCCCGGAAGCTCTTTCTAACTTGCCCGTACCCGATGTCTGTATCATTGGAGGCAGCGGTGGTAACCTCAAGACAATTCTTGCCCAAGCCTGGCAAAAACTTAAGGAGGAAGGGAGACTTCTCATTACGGCAGTAACCATGGAAACTGCTCTTACAGCCATTGATTTCATGGAAAATTCCGGTGCCTTTCATTTTGATATTAATTTGGTCAATGTAACAAAAATACAAAAACAAAACAAAATTCATATGTTTGCTGCCCAGAACCCGGTCTTTATCATCTCTGGCTGGAAAGGAAGAAACTAAATGCTTGGTAAATTTTATATTATGGGTGTGGGGCCGGGAGATCCCAAGCTCCTTACCATTAAAGCTTATGAAATACTGCAGAAAACTGCCGCAGTAGCCATTCCCTATTCTAAACAGGAAAAAGAGAGTGTGGCTTTTAATATTGTAAGAGCGTACATACCCTCATCCTGCCAGGTACTGTCCCTACATATGCCCATGACACGGAAAGAAGAGCAGTTAAAAAGCGCCTGGCAAGAGGCGGCTATAAAAATCACTGCTCTGTTAAAGAAAGGGCTGGATGTTGTCTTTATCACCTTGGGTGACCCGTCTATTTATAGTACGGGGATGTACATTTATCAGGAACTTAAAACTTTACTACCTGAACTAAAGTGTGAGACAGTTCCCGGGATCACCTCCTTTACAGCCAGTGCCGCCAGTTTAAATTTACCCCTGGCCCTGGGTACTGAGCCTCTACTGATAATTCCCCATTTTGTAAGCAAAGAAAAATTAAGAAATATTTTAACCGAGTATCCGAATGTGGTCCTGCTCAAAGTTGCTGCTAATTTTACTGAAATCATAACTTGCCTGGAAGAAATGGCTCTCCTCGAAAAGGCCGTATTTATCTCACGCTGCGGCCAGGCTGAGGAATTTATTAGTTTTGACCTAAAATCTCTGGATCCCCATTCTTTAGACTATTTATCCCTGATTATCATCAGGAGGGAGGGAGTACAGTGAAAGTATACTTTATTGGTGCCGGACCCGGTGATCCCAAGTTGATTACTGTAAAAGGACAGGAAGTAATTTCTCAGGCTGATGTAATCATTTACGCCGGCTCCCTCGTGAATCCGGAAGTGTTGAACCAGCGAAAACCTGAAGCCTTAGTTTATAACAGTGCTACCATGACATTACCACAGGTACTTGAGGTAATGGAAAAGGCAGTAAACAATAAACAAATGGTAGCCCGGGTCCATACAGGTGACCCCAGTATTTATGGCGCTATCAAAGAGCAGATGGATGCTCTGGAAGAAAAAAATATACCATATGAGATCATTCCCGGGGTCAGTTCTTTCCTGGCTGCCGCCGCCAGTCTCAAATGTGAATATACCATACCCGGTATTTCCCAAACGGTGATTTTAACACGCCTGGAAGGACGTACTCCGGTGCCGGGCAAAGAAAATTTGGCCAGTTTAGCAACACATCAGGCTTCCATGTGTATTTTTTTAAGCAGTGGTATGATTAAAGAGGTGGTAGCTCAATTATTAACGGCCTACCCACCTGCCACGCCTGTGGCCGTGGTCTATAAAGCTTCCTGGCCCGAAGAGAAAATTGTCCGGGGTACCTTAGCTACTATTGAAGAAGAGGTAAGAAAACAGGGCATCGATAAAACCGCACTGATTCTGGTAGGCTCCTTTTTGGATAGTGAATATGAACTCTCGCGCCTCTATGATCCCAGTTTCTCCCATGAATACAGGAAGGCTTCTATATGAAAAAAATAGCTGTCCTTGCTATTACACCCAAGGGAGCCAGACTGGGCCTGGTTCTAACCAGGCAATACCCGGAAGTCATGGACTTATATGTAAAGGGTTCTTTAAGGGAAAGCATTGAACAAAAAACATTCATCAGATCCTTTTATGAAGGGGACTTCTCACAACAGGTAAAGCACTTATGGTTCCATTACCAGGGTATTATTTTTATTATGGCTACAGGCATTGTGGTCCGCACCATTGCCCCCTTCGTAAAAGACAAAAACCAGGACCCGGCCGTAGTTGTTATCGATGAACAGGGCCGTTTTGTTATCAGCTTACTGAGCGGTCACCTGGGCAGAGCCAATGATCTATGCAAGGAAGTGGCCGCTGTTCTAGGTGCTACCCCTGTCATTACGACAGCAACCGATGCAGCATCCATAGAAGCCATTGATGTCTGGGCGACCCGCTATGCTTTGTTTATAGAACCCCTTCAACATATAAAACATTTTAATATGCACTTGCTTCACGGTTATCCATGTGTTCTCTGGCATGAGCCATATCTCAACGTAGCCCCTTCAACAAATCCCCAAATCATCATAAAAAAGCTCCCTTATGTCCCCCAGGATCAAAACCATTATCATGCTGTGATTACACCCCATCAAGTCGTGCCTGGTTTACCGGAACCAGTTCTCTACCTGCGGCCCAAAATTTTAAGCATAGGTGTTGGCTGCAAGAGAGGAACATCTGCTGATCAGATCATAGAGGTTCTTCTCCAGGTCTTAAAAGAAAACAACTTAAGCCCCAGGTGCGTCAAGCATTTGGCCTCCCTTAACATAAAAAAAGATGAGCCTGGTCTCCTGGAGGCAGCGCAAAAAATAGGCTGCCCGGTCCATTTTGTTAACCGGGAAGATGTCATAAACATTACCAGGGAGCGCAATTTTAAAGTCTCTCCCTTTGTTCAGGAAAAGGTAGGGGTTCCCGGAGTGGCCGAACAGGCAGCCCTATTGACATCAGAGGAGGGTGAACTCATTTGTCCCAAAACAATCGCGAAATCTGTGACTATAGCCGTGGCCAGGGAAAAATCTATATCATTGGTACCGGTCCAGGGGACCTGGCTCACCTGACTCCCTATGCCCAAAAAGCCATAGAAGAGTCAGAAGTTATTGTAGGTTATAATTATTACCTCACACTCCTGGAACCATTGTTAGCTAATAAAAAAATCCTGGGTTCCGGCATGCGAAGAGAAATCGAACGGGGTAATATGGCCCTGGAAGAAGCAAAAGCCGGGAAAACCGTTGCTGTCATTTCCAGTGGAGACCCCGGGGTTTATGGTATGGCCGGTGTTATTTGGGAACTTATCAAGGCGTCGAAAACTTCCCTGGAGGTGGAAGTAATTCCCGGTGTTACGGCGGCCACTGCTGCCGCTGCTTTATTAGGGGCTCCCCTTATGCATGATTTTGCCATCATTAGTATGAGTGACCTCTTAACTCCCTGGGAAACCATTAAAAAGAGGATCGAAGCTGCAGCAGTGGCTGATTTCGTTACGGTCATCTACAATCCCAAGAGTACCAAGAGAACCCATCAGATCGAATTTTTACAGGAAACCTTCCTCAAACACAGGGATCCCCAGACACCCGTAGGTATTGTAAAAAATGCTTACCGCCCAGAACAGGAAGTTGTTACGGCCGTCCTGCAAAATTTCACCAAGCAAAACATCGATATGTTCAGTATTGTGGTCATCGGCAATTCCCAAACTTATCAATTTGGTGATAAGTTAATTACACCAAGGGGATATCGTTTATGATTCTTATCCTTGGCGGTACATCCGACGGCCGTAAGTTAGGGCGTTTTCTCCAAGAACATAATTACAGTACCCTGATTACCACAGTTTCCGAGTATGGTAAAAGCCTTGTGGCTCAGGATGAAGCAGATAAGGTGATAACAGGCCCCCTGACAGAGAGGGGACTAAAGGAGATAATAGAAACTTATCATGTTTCCCATATCATTGATGCCACTCATCCCTATGCGGAATTCATTTCTATACTTGCCAGGGCCCTGGCCACAGAATGCCACATTCCCTACATTCGTTACCAACGTCCCGCAACAACCTATGAGGCCCATCCTTTGATTCACCCCGTGCCGGATTTGGATACAGCGTTACACCTGGCAGGCAGCCTGGGGGATAATATCTTCTGCACGCTGGGAATTAAAATGCTGTCCCGGGTAAAGAATCATCCCGCACTCCTGGGGAAACGCCTGATCGTTCGCATTCTTCCCGATATGGAATCTCTCAAGTGTTGTACGGACCTGGGTCTAAAACCTCTGGACATTGTGGCCATGCAAGGGCCTTTTTCCCATGAACTGAACAAAGCTTTATTAGAACATTACGGAATTCATGTTTTATTAACCAAGGACAGCGGTGCTGCCGGAGGTACAGACACTAAAATCAGTGCAGCCCTTGACCTGGGAATTCATGTAATTATACTAGCCCGGCCCGATAAAAACAAAGGTATCGTCTGTCATAACTTTTCAGAAATATTAGCTCATCTTGTTTAAGGAGGTTAAACAGTATGTTAGGCATCCTTGTCCTATCCCACGGCAGCCGTCGTAAGGAATATAATGAACTTTTAAAAGAATTCGCCGTTAGACTCAAGGAAAAACACAGTTATGCTCTGGCTACCACTGCCTATATGGAATTCGACCAACCAACCCTTGCCGAAGGAATCAGGGAGTTAATGAACAAAGGAGCAACGAAAATTATTGTAGTACCTTTGTTCCTGGCACCCGGCAACCATATGGTAAGAGATATCCCGGAAGAAATTGAAAAGACCAAAAACCTGATAGGCCACGAGATCGACATCCAGTTAGCCAGCTACATCGGTGTCGACGAAAGGATGGTCGAAATATTACATGACCGTATCCAGGAGGCTCTAGCAGTATGAAATATCTTACCAATCCCCGGCAGATTGAAGCCCAGAGTATGGAAATCATCGAAGGCCTGGCTCCAAATTTGCCGGCGGACCCTCTAGCCCGTGCTGTAGTAAAACGGATTATCCATACCACCGGTGACCCCCAGTATGCTGAACTGGTCATCTACAGTGCCGGAGCATTAGAAGCCGGCCAAAAGGCCCTCCAGCAGGGAGCTAACATCATCACGGACGTCAACCTGGTAAAAGCCGGTATCAGCACAGCCAGGTTAAATTCCCTGGGAGGACAGGTTTTCTGTTATTTAAACCACCCTGAAGTAATCAAAGAAGCAGAACTTTCTGGTAAAACCCGGGCCATGACAGCCATGGAACACGCAAGATTTCATCTTGCCAACAGCATTGTGGCCATTGGCAATGCCCCTACGGCCCTCTTTAAATTACTGGAAATCCTGGAAGAAAAACCGGATCTCCGGCCGGCCCTCATCGTAGGCACACCCGTGGGCTTCGTAGGGGCGGAAGAGTCCAAAGCGTTATTAACTGAACGGCCCTATCCCTTTATCACCGTACAGGGTAATAAAGGCGGAAGCATGGTAGCCGCCAGTATTATCAATGCCTTACTATACTCATTGTCAAAAGGGGAAGAGTGAGCATGGCTAGAGCCATTATGTTTCAGGGCACCAGTTCCCACGTAGGTAAAAGTATATTAACGGCAGCCCTCTGTCGCATCCTGGCCCAGGACGGTTATAAAGTTACTCCTTTTAAGGCCCAGAATATGGCCCTTAATTCTTTTGTCACCAAGAGCGGGGGAGAGATGGGCAGAGCCCAGGTGGTACAAGCCCATGCCGCTTTTCTGGAGCCCGAAGTAATCATGAATCCCATCCTTTTAAAGCCTACACGTGACCAGGCCTCTCAAGTTATTGTCCTGGGAAAGCCGGTGGGCAATTTTAGTGCCCGGGATTATCATCAGGATTTTAAAGAAAAGGCTTTAGAAGCTATTACCTTTAGCCTTTCTGAATTATACCAACGTTTTGAAATACTGGTCATCGAAGGTGCAGGCAGTCCTGCGGAAGTCAACCTGAAAGACAATGATATTGTCAACATGAAGATTGCCAAACTTACCCAGGCCCCGGTACTTTTGGTGGCTGACATCGACAGAGGCGGCGCCCTGGCTTCCATTGTAGGTACCTTAGAACTCCTGGAGCCGGAGGAAAGGGAGTTAGTCAAAGGGATCATTATCAATAAGTTTCGCGGTGACCTGACGTTACTAAAACCCGCTTTGACCTTCCTGGAGCAAAAAACAGGGAAACCTGTTCTGGGCGTTATCCCTTATTTTAAAGATTTTATGATCCCGGAAGAAGATTCCGTAGCCACGGAAGGCATAACACCCGCTAAAGGGACAGGGCCTCTCTTTATTGCTGTAATTGCCCTTCCCCATTTATCTAACTTTACTGATTTCGACGCCCTGGCCCTGGAACCCGACGTAACCCTCACCTATGTCAAACTGAATATGGACCTGGGAGACCCTGATTTAATTATCCTCCCGGGCACAAAAAATACTATTGAAGACATGCTGGCCCTGGAGGCTTCTGGCTTAGCCACCAAAATTAAAAAGGCCGCAGAAAAAGGCACACCCGTGATTGGTATTTGCGGCGGTTTCCAGATGCTGGGCCAGGAAATTCTTGATCCATTACATACGGAAGCCAATATTCCCCAAACCAGGGGCCTGGGTCTCCTGGATGCCTATACAACCTTCGAGCCTGCCAAAATAACAACCCAGGTTACCGCTTTCCCTGTAGGCTTCCCCGCCCTGGAAGGTAAGGTACAGGACTTAACGGGGTATGAAATTCATATGGGCCGTACTGTTTTAGGTCCACGGGCCAAACCGGCATTTATTTTAAAGACACGCTGCGAGACGCCCGTCAACCTGCCTGACGGCGCTGTACGTGAAGACGGTCTGGTGTGGGGCACATACATGCACGGTATTTTTGATAATGATGACTTCCGACGCTTTCTTATAAACCAGCTGCGCCAGAAAAAAGGCTTATCACCGCTCTTTTCCAACAGAGCGGGTGCGAGAGAACAGTATGAAGAAGGTTTAAACCGCCTGGCTGAAACTGTACGGGCCAATCTCAACATGGCTAAAATTTACGAACTACTGGGAGTCTGACCATGTGGTACCATCCTTTATGTGCCCTGGTCCTGGACTTTATCATCGGTGACCCGCCTAAAATTCCCCACCCGGTCATTGGCATGGGGCATCTCATTCATGGGGGCGAAAAGCTTTTGTACCCCCAAAAACCAGAACACAAAACGCTTACCATCACCAGAGGTGCTATCTTGGCTGGCAGTATGGTTTTATTCATCCTGGCCTTAAGTTATACATTGCTCAACCTCTTAAAACAATTCCAACCCCTTCTAGCTGAGATAGCAGAAATCTGGTTGATCGCCACCACCATAGCCAGTAAAGGCCTGGCCCAGGCCGGCAGGGAAATCTATAGTCTTCTTAAAGGGGGAAACATCCGGGAAGCCAGGAAAAAGGTAGGCTGGATTGTGGGCAGGGACACGGGTACGCTGGATGAAGGAGAAATCTCCCGGGCTACCATCGAAACCATCGCGGAAAACACTGTTGATGGCGTGATTGCCCCTTTATTTTATGCCTTTTTGGGCGGTGCCCCCCTGGCCCTGACTTACCGTGCCATCAATACCATGGATTCCATGTTAGGTTATAAAAACGAGCGTTATCTTTATTTCGGACGGGCGGCTGCCCGTTTGGATGACGCGGCAAATTTCATCCCCGCCCGTATAACGGGAATCTTTCTTTTGCTGGTGATGTTCATCTCACCCCAACTAAATTTTAAGAGGGCTCTAGCAGCATGGAAAAATGAGGCCCACCTGCATCCCAGTCCCAACAGCGGCATTCCTGAAGCCGTAGTAGCCGGAGGCTTAGGGATACGCTTGGGCGGGCTAAATTATTACGGCGGTATCCCCCATTTCAGGACTTATCTAGGTCCCGGTCTTGTCCCCATTACTGCAGACCATATCCATGATACCATTAAGATCATGTATAAAACTTCATTTTTAGCGGCAGTTATCCTTACTGCAATTTTTTATTATCTGATAAATTAAACCTTGGGGCATAAGGAGGGCATATGAGATTACCACGTCTCGTCATTGCCGGTACCCAAAGCGGAGTAGGCAAAACTACCATTACTACCGGTATTTTAGGAACCCTGACTAAACATGGACTGCGTGTGCAAGCCTACAAGGTAGGCCCTGATTATATTGACCCTGGTTACCATACCCTTGTTACCGGTATTCCTTCACGTAATCTGGACAGCTGGATGATGGATGACATTTCCATCCTGCAATTATTCAAAAAAGCCTCCAGCCAGGCCCAGTTCAGCCTGGTGGAGGGTGTCATGGGTCTTTATGACGGGGTAAAAGGGGAAAAGCACCTGGCCAGCACGGCGGCTATTGCTAAACTCCTGGAGGCTCCCGTAATCCTAATTGTGGACGCCCATGGTGCCGCTACCAGTGTAGCCGCCATGGTGTTAGGCTTCAAAACCTTTGATCCTGCTTTAAACATAGCCGGCGTTTTCCTGAACCGGATAGGTTCCCCAAGGCACCTGGAAATGATTCGTAATGCCCTTGACACCTACTGTCCTCTGCCTGTCATCGGTTTTTTAGAGAAAGATGCGGCCCTGAAAATGCCGGAAAGGCATCTGGGCCTGGTACCTGCCGGAGAAAACAGCGCTCTTAAAAATGTTTTGACGCAAATCACTGAGAGGGTAGCCTATAACCTGGATTTAGAAACAATGGTGAAAATTGCCCATGAAGCTCCACCCTTGCCGGATGTGGGGGAAATGATGGCTGACAATAATTTTCCCGGCCTTAACCTGCGGGTTGCTGTAGCTTATGATGATGCTTTCAATTTTTACTATCAGGACAACTTTGATCTCTTAGCGTCCTATGGTATTGAAATTCTCAAATTCAGCCCTCTCCATGATAAAACCCTGCCTTCCGACATTCACGGTCTTATTTTAGGTGGAGGCTACCCGGAAGTATTCCTGGCAAGGCTTTCGGCCAACCAGGCTATGCTCCAGGAAATACGAAATGCTTACGTCAGGGGGGTACCTATCTATGCCGAGTGTGGGGGGTATATGTATTTAACGGAGGGAGTTATCGATTTTTCCGGTGAATTTTATCCCCTGGCCGGTATCATACCAGGGAAAAGCCAGATGAATCATCGCCTCAGTATGCTGGGATATGCGGAAGGAACCATAATTACCGATTGTCTTTTGGGTAAAAGGGGAATGAAACTAAAAGGCCATGAATTTCATTACAGCACCATGTTAGGAAGTGATGAAGGGGCTAAGCCACTCTGCATGACTTACACCCGCAAAAGAGACCCCATCTATGCCGGTTATGCTGCAGGCAATGTATTTGCTTCTTATCTCCACCTGCATTTTGCCGGGAACAGGGAAGCCCTGCATCATTTAATCAAAGCCTGGCGATCCTTTCAGGAAAAATCTTGGGAGTTGAGTAAACAAAGATGAAAAAAAACCCCAACCTCTGGATTTATACCGGTTCCGGCAAAGGGAAAACCACAGCCGCTTTGGGTTTGGCTTTGAACTACGCAGTCCAGGGTAAAAAAGCAACAATCATCCAGTATTTAAAGGGCAGCACTTATAGTGGAGAGCTGTATTCTTCCCGTTTATACTATCCCTATTTGGAAATCTACCAGTTTGGTTATGGCTGTCCCTGGAGCAGTATGATTAGGAGCGGTTTTTTTAAGTGCCGTTCTTGCGGCCAGTGTTTCCGGGAAAACCGAAACCCCCAGAACAGCTATGCCCAAATGGGCTGGGCTTTAACCAAGGAATTTATTACCAGGGCCCATGCCAATCTCTTAGTACTGGATGAATTTAACCATGCTGCCCGCTATTCTCTAATCCCCCTGGAAGAGATTATAGAAACTTTTACCAGTAGTCCCCCTTCTTTAACAGTGATCTGTACTGGAAGAAATGCCCCCCGGGGTTTACTGGAAATGGCCGGCAAGATAGTGGTTTTTAATGGGGAAAAACACCCGTATCAGGCCGGAGTCTCCAGCAGGAGAGGGATTGAATATTAAAAGCAGGTGCCATATATGATGAATTATTTTCTGATTGCTCTACAGTTTCTCACCAGGATAACCATCAAAAAAGACTTAAATATTACTGAGGAGAATTTCGGAAAATCTTCTTTTTATTTTCCTCTCATCGGCTTTTTTTTAGGCTGTATCTTAGCCCTTATAGGTTATCTTACTGCAAGATTATTCCAGCCCTTTACCACGGTGATTTTGTTAATTGTTGCAGAAATTATCCTCACAGGCGGTTTACATCTTGACGGCTATATGGATACCTGTGATGGCATCTTTTCAGGGCGGCAGCGGGAACGCATGCTGGAAATTATGAAGGATAGTCGGGTAGGCGCTAACAGTGTCATCGGACTGTTCATATTAATATTATTAAAAATTGGGTTACTGTTAGAGCTAATGACAACCCTTGATATCATCCCTGTCCTTTTAACCATGCCCCTGATAGGAAGATGGGCCATGGTTTATGTCATTACATTTTTCCCCTATGCCCGCAAACAAGGTCTTGGTTCCTATTTTTGTAAAACCTTAGCCCTCAAAGAGTTTTTATACCTTACTTTATACAGCAGCCTTATCGTTCTGGTTATCCTGCCTCGAAAATTTTATCCGGTTCTACCCCTTACATATTTTCTTATCTCCATGATTGCGCATAGAATAAATAAAATACTACTGGGGCACACGGGAGATACTTATGGAGCTGTCAATGAAATTACAGAAATCCTTTATTTACTGGGCTGTGTTCTTTTAAGCAAATTATAGGAGCATTCCTGTAATGAAAAAAAGTAGACTTTGAAAATAAAAGTACCTCC